>CAYUQW010000131.1:0-4709 GCA_964446985.1 uncultured Flavobacteriaceae bacterium | reverse complement strand
CTTTTCACCACCTTCCCCACAAAAATTTTTCCGTTCCGAACGATTTGTAAAATGTAAATGCCCGGTGCCAAATTTGTCAAGGGAATGTAGCGATCGAAATTTCCGGATGTCACCGCTTGTCCGGCGGGTGAAGAGATAGTGTAAAAGCCTTCATTGATGTTTGCAGGCCAAACAACATTTTCCGCAGGATTGGGATAGCATATCAGCTGTTTCATCGGGGATTCGTCAATATGATTTTGCCCTTGGAATTCCTCCATACCGATATCTACACGGCTGTTGAAAACACGTTGCCGGCCGAAAAAATCCGTTTCGTCGCTTAGCGGCACATAGCCTGCCGTGCCCGCATCGATTAATACGGACGTGCTTTGCAAGTGCGGTATGCCGTTGGCATCAAAATGCAATCCGGGACGGTGATACTGTCCGTGGGCTTCGAAAGACGTGTTGCTGCGAAAATCATTAAATCCGTCATAAAAAGTGCCGTTGAAATCAATACCGTTGTCCGTGTCGTCATTGTCGGTATCCCAATACACATTGTAGTCCATAACCAGTTGCGGCTGGCTGTTCTCGGCATAAAGCAAATCGTCCTTATCGAGATAGAAAACATTATTTTCGATACGGCAATTTTCGCAATAACTGAGATATAACGAGCCTGTGCCGGTGTTTTGCGTATCGTTGTTCACAAAGGTGTTGTTCAGGATATTTGTGTGCATAACCTTTCCCGAACCGGAAGGATAATCAAAGCCGCCGAGAGCCAATCCGCTTTCCAGATTTTCCATTATCAAATTGTCTCTTACTTCAATATTTGCAGTAGCGTGCCCTGTATTCTCACATCCCGTTTCAATTCCGTAACCGTTTCCTTTTACCAAGTTGCGAATGATTGTTACCTGCTGTCCGCCGTCGATATAAATTCCCGCCGACGTATCGTAATCCGCCACACAATTAACCACGGTATTATCCGAGATTATGCCGTTTCTTGCCATATCCAGCGAGGGATCCGGACACGTTTGTTCAAAACCTATAATGTCGATACCGATGTTCGTCAGATCGTGAATATGATTTCCGCTTATGACAAAATCCGTTACATTTCCGTTCAGGGCAATGCCTTCGCTGTATCCCAAGCGGCAATGGTCCAATTCGTTATCAACAATATATATGCCGGCATAAGGCGTGCTTTCCGTGCCGTAAACAATGATTCCCTGCGCATTGGTTTGTTCGCTGACCGAAGCTTGCGGATCGTCGGAGAAATGAATATCGTGAATATGGCATTGGTTAATATGTATGTTTGTTCCGCTTCCTTCGATCAAAATTCCTATGGCATCATTCCGGATATTGTTTCTTATTTCGAGCCCTTGGACAGTGATATACGATTTTCCCCGGATTTCAATTAGGGCGTCCTGTCCGTTTGTTCCCGTCCCGTCCACCACGGCCTGACCGGGATGTTCGGCTTTAAGGCTAAGGCTGTCGGAGGGGAAATGCAGGCGTTCGTAGTAAACACCGTCTTTAACAATCAGCGTATCGCCGGGATGTATATGGTCCAGCCCGTATTGAATATGTTGCCAAGGGCGGGACACATCTCCGGGTTGAGTGTCATTTCCGGAGGGCGAGATGAATTTTACCTGTTGGGAAAATCCGTTTCCGGTGTACAACAATAAAACCAAGCCGATTATCCGGCGAATCATTTTTTCTTGGTTTTCACCGTGTCTTGCTTTTGTGTTTTTGCCTTCGTTTTATCTTTCTCCCAAGGATAAGGAATGCCTTTTAATTTGTACTGATCGCGATAGTCGTGCTTGGGATGTTTCAAGGCGAGATAGACCAGGCGTTGGGTTTCGCTGCGGATATTCATTTCCACGAGCAAATGATTGTTCATCGTCGGATAGGTGCGGTTGGAAAGGAAGATAAACAGCATATCTTCTTCGGGATCGGCCCAAACCATTGTTCCGGTGAATCCCATATGTCCGAAACTTTCCGGGGATATTTCTTCGAAAGTAGGTCCGATATGCCCTTTGAATTGCGGTTTGTCCCAACCGAGCCCGCGCCGTACGCTGTCCTTGGCGAAGTGTCGCGATGCAAATGTTATTTCCGTAGTATCGGAGATGTAGCGTTTTCCCCCGTAGTAACCGCGTTGCAAGTGCATTTGCAGGAGTTTTGCCAAAGCCTCGGCATTACCGAACAGTCCCGCATTACCGTTGACACCGCCCAGCATAGCCGCGCCCATATCGTGAACATAGCCGCGCAATTCCTGATACCGCCAGTAATTATCCACTTCGGCGGGAACCAAACGGTTTTTCGGATATTTTTTCCAGGCGTTGAAGGTGAGATTACGGATGCCCATCGGCTTGTAGAAAACGGAATCGACATATTTGTCCACATCGATATGGTAATGTGTCAAAAGGAAGCGTTTCCACAAGTAAAAAGGCAGGCCGCTATACACATATTTACGTTCCTTGTATTGCGGTGCATCCTTGATTTTTTGCCAAATGGTATCGGGATAAGAATCGATCAGATACAGATTTTCGGCCACTTTGATATGGAAGCCCGGTTCGGGTTTGTTACGGTAGTAAATGCGGGAGGGTTTATGTGTCGTACTGTCGATGGTGGACAGATAATAAGGAATCCAGGATTTGATGCGGGCATAATGCGACAATACGCTGAGTACATCCAGGGTATCTTTGTTGCTGCCTTTGAGGTAGGGAAGCAAATCGCCCAGATGATCGCTGAGTTTGAATCCGCCTTCGTCGTAAATACGCATCATCGAGGTGGTGGCCGCCATCACTTTGGTGACCGAAGCCAAATCGAACATATCCGTTGTTTGTTCGGGCTCCAATTTTTTATAGGTATGATATCCGTAGGCTTTCAGGAAAAATATCCGGCCGTGCCGTGCGGCCAAAACCACGGCGCCGGGGGCGGCCATCGTATCTATCATCACTTTCATCATTGAATCGACACGTTTCAGTTTGCGGCTGTCCACATCCACTTGTTCGGGATAGGCATAGCCGATTCGCCCCAGAGGCTTGGTGATTATGCCCGTATTGACAGGATATTTTCCGTTGATCGACACGGGCAGTTTTCCTTGGAAAGGCAAGGCGCCATAGAGCATTTGCGGAACGGCTTTTTGTGTAAACATATTGTTTTCATACGCCACTGCAACGGCTTTTCCCGGTAATTCCTTTTTCCAAGGCAAGAGGGCATAGGGATTGGTAAACACAACCAAAACAGACGGACGAAAACGCGTCAATGCTTCAATAAGTCGCCGGTTTTTATCCGATATTTTATAAGGTTTCCAAGGGTTGGACGTGTTTTTCAATACGGCAATGATCAGGCGTTTGTATTTGGCCAGTTTTACCGTATCCGCCACCGTGTTTATATCGATTTTATCGACTTGTTGATATTTGTTCAAATAGAGATTCAAAATGCTGTCACGGGATTTTTCTTCGCCCAAAGTAACCAATGCCGCCGGGGTATTTTGCACATCGACAAAAGGGACGAAATTATCTTCGTTTTTTACCAAGGTTACGGCTTTTTCATAGGCATCGGCGACGAGGACCGTGTCTTCTTCGGTGCTGATAAGCTTGACATTCGATAGCGGGCGCGGTTTGTAATCGAACAAACCGGCATAGAACTTGGCGCGTAATATTTTTTTGACCGATTCGGCCAAACGGGCTTCGGTGATAATGCCTTTTTTGTAGGCTTGCTTGAAGTAGGCAAAACTTTTATCGGGATCTTTGGAGAAGAGAATGATATCGTTTCCGGCCAGGAAGGCTTTCAGATCCGCTTGCCAAGGAACCGTGTAATCGGCGACACCTTTCATAACCATTGCATCGGTTACGATAAGCCCGCGGAATCCCAGTTTTACCTTCAACAAATCGTGAACAATGGGATAAGACAAGGTGGAAGGAATGCCCGTGTAATCCAATGCGGGAACTTTCAAATGGGCTACCATCACGCCGGTAAGCCCGCGCGGAATCAAATATTTGTAGGGATACAATTCGACCGAATCGATTCGTTCGGCGGAAAAATTAACCAAGGGTAAAGTTTTGTGCGAATCCTGCGAGGTATCGCCGTGACCGGGGAAATGTTTGGCGGTGGTAAGGATTTTTTCATCCTGCATCCCGGCCATAATTGCATAGCCTTTCCGTGCGACGTTATATTTATCTTCACCGAAAGAACGGTTTCCGATAATGGGGTTCAACGGATTGGTATTGATATCGACATCGGGCGAATAATTCATACCGTATCCCAATGCTTGCAATTGTTGTCCCATCCTTCGTCCGATACGGTAGATCAAATCATTGTCCCGTACGGCGCCCAAGGTCATAAACCAGGGATAAGGCAACACGGAATCCAGACGCATTGCAAGGCCCCATTCGGCATCGATAGCCGTAATAACGGGGATTTTGCTGTGTGCCTGAATATAATTGTTCATCCGGAGATGGTCGGTGGGGTGTCCTTTGAGGTAGCCCATCCCGCCCATATGAAGATCGTTGATATAATGATCGACGATTTTCAGGTTTTCAGGCGTAAAGGCCGAAGGAATGCGCATCATAAACAATTGACCGATTTTTTCGTCCAATGTCATTGCACGGTATAGCTTATCGACCAATTGTTCCGTTTCGGCATTGCGGTAGAACGGATCGGGTTGTTGAGGGAAAACCGGTTGAATTGCCAATAAAAACGTAAGAAGAGCAAAAATTTTAATCCTTTTCATTGTC
>CAYUQW010000130.1:0-4724 GCA_964446985.1 uncultured Flavobacteriaceae bacterium | reverse complement strand
CGCTCGGTCAACATGACACGGTTGTTGCCGCTCGCCGTTACTTTTTCAACCGCAAACCGCATACTTTCCGGGCTCATAAACTGGGCTTTTTTGAGATTGACAGGTTTGCCGGTTTTGGCAGCCGCCACCACCAAGTCCGTCTGACGGACCAAAAAAGCCGGAATTTGCAACACATCCACATAAGCCGCCGCCTTTTCCGCATCGGACGGCACGTGAATATCCGTCAGAACGGGAATGTCAAAGGTCTGACCTACCTTCTGCAATATACGCAAGGCTTTTTCATCTCCGATGCCCGTGAAACTGTCCAAACGGGTCCGGTTGGCTTTCTTGAAACTGCCTTTAAAAACATAAGGAATGCGATGTTTCTCCGTGATTTCCACAATCTTTTCGGCTATGCGCATCGCCATCTCCTCGCCTTCTATGGCGCAAGGACCCGCTATCAACAAAAACCGGCCGGAAAAGCTATGGCGTAATTTTTCTATGGTAAAAGGGAAAGGCATCTGACTGATTTTAGCGCAAAGTTACGTGAAAAACATTTATGACGGGAACAAGGAAATTTTCCGTGCTTTTTCATATATTTGATACACAAGGACAAAATTATGAGTGTTTATACGGATCTAACGGGGCATTCCGCCCGCATTACTTTTTCGAAACCGCCCGTCAATGCGTTGGACAAACTGACATTGCAGGAGTTAACGGATCACATACGGGCTGCCGGCGAACATCCGGATATCAAAGTGATTGTCTTGCAGAGCGAAGGAAAAACGTTTTGCGCCGGCGCCGATTTCTCGGAATTAATCTCCTTGGAAGATCACGACGAAGCCGTGGATTTTTTTATGGGTTTCGGACGGGTTATCAATGCCATGCGCAAGGCACCGAAGCCCGTTATTGTCCGGATGCAAGGAAAAGCCGTGGGCGGCGGTGTCGGTATTGTAGCGGCGGCGGATATTGCTTTTTCGATTGCGGATGCCGCTTTGAAACTCTCCGAGTTGTCCATCGGTATCGGTCCGTATGTGATTGCTCCGGCCATTATTCGTAAATCGGGGAAAGCGTTTTTTCAGGAAATGGCTTTTCAACCTTGGCGATGGTTTTCCGCTTTCGATGCCCAAAAACACGGATTGATAGCCTCCGTTTCCGAAAACAAAAAAACGATGGACGAAAGCATCGGTAGATTTGTCGCCGCTTATGAAAAAACGGATGCGGAAGCCGTTGCCCGGTTAAAAAGGGAAGTGTGGAAAGATGCCGAAAACTGGGATGCATTGCTGAGAGAACAGGCGGAAAAATCGGCCGCTCTATTGCTGCGCGAACCGGTCAAAAACCTCCTTCGAGAAATGAAAAACAAATGACACATTACGGTTTTTGGTCCGTACTTCCGCCCTTGCTGGCCATCGTATTGGCCATTCGCACCAAGAAAGTTTTTGTGGCTTTATTCGGCGGCATTTGGTTGTCCTATGTCATTATCGATCACGGACGACCTTTTGTTTCCTTCTATGATTCGGTGATGTCGTTGGTACGGGTTTTCAAAAGCGAAGGCAACACCAAAACCATTATGTTCAGCGCCTTGGTGGGTGCTTTGATTTTATACGTGCAAAAATCCGGTGGCGTGGAAGGATTTGTGCAGGCGGTGGAAAAATTTTTTGAAAGAAAGAAAAAATTGAACGCTCGGACATTGAGTTTTATGGCCATGCTTACGGGGCTTTTTGTTTTTGTCGAAACGAGCATATCTTCTTTGACCGTAGGAACCGTTTTTCGTCCTTTATTCGATAAATTGCGCATTTCCCGTGAAAAACTGGCTTATATCGCCGATTCCAGCAGCGCTCCCGTATCGGTAATGATCCCGTTTAATGCCTGGGGAGCGTTTATTATGGGATTGCTGCTGGCGGAAGGACTTCAAAAACCTTTTTTCCTGATGCTGAAAAGTTTGGCCTACAATTTTTATCCTGTCGCCACCATAATATTGATGTTTTTGGCTATCCGGTTCGATTGGAACATCGGCCCGATGAAAGACGCCGAAAAACGTGTAAGAGAAACCGGGAAAGTATTGAATGACAATGCGCAACCGATGGTTTCCAAGGAACTTACCGAAGTAAAACCTTTGCCCGGCATAAAGCCTCGTGCAATAAATATGGTTATCCCCATTGCCGTAATGGTTCTGATGATGCCGGTCATCCTGATTCTTTCGGGATGGGAAAGTGCAATGCAAAAGTACCCGGAAGCAAACGGCTTGTCACGAATTTTTCACGCTTTCGGCGAAGGTTCGGGATCAACGGCGGTATTGTTTGCCGTCATCACCGCACTTATCGTTGCCGGTGTGATGTATGCCGGACAAAAAATCGCTACCTTCGGTCAATTGAACGATTGGACTTTGAAAGGGATTTCCGAAATGATGCCGTTGGCATTACTGATGATGATGGCCTTTGCCATCGGTGCGGTAACCAAGCAATTGGGAACCGGTTATTATGTGGCCGGACTGGTAAAGGATTTCTTACATCCCGGACTGATTCCCGCTATTGTTTTTATTGTAGCGGCCTTCATTGCTTTTTCCACCGGAACTTCCTGGGGAACATTTGCCATAATGATCCCCATTGCCGTCCCCATGGCCGAAACTTTGCATTTCCCCTTGCCATTGGCTATTGCCGCCGTGCTGAGCGGAGGCGTTTTCGGAGATCACGCTTCGCCCATATCCGATACAACCATTATTTCTTCCATGGCAGCAGCTACGGACCATATCGATCATGTCAAAACCCAGCTGCCGTATGCTTTGATTTCCGGTATCATTGCTTTGATATTATTCCTGTTATCCGGAATTCTATAAATCCACATCGCCGTTTTGTTATCCCCCGGTGCAAAGGAAATAAATGATTTTTATCATTGACCTACGCTTGTTATTTGTTGTAATTTTATTCAAAAAAATATGAAAACAAACAGGTTTTTATGGGTGTTTTCGTTATTATTCATCTTCGGAATAAGCGGAGGCTGTAAACGTTTGTCTCATCCCGGAAATAATCCCGATACATCTGGGTCAAGCGGACATGTCAAATTGACGGTGGACGGATCGCTGGTATTTGATAAAACGGCCAATGCCGAGGACGGGGAATTGGTAATCATTCGTAATAGTGATCATTCCTTAGTTTTCAGTTTTAACGGAGCACAAGGAAAAGTATTACTGGGTGGAGTAATCTCACATGTGCCGGACACGGGAGGAAGCCACATAGTAACCTCCAATGTACAAAGCGATGACGAAAGCGGTGTTGCCCTTAGCAATGAGACGGGCGAAATTATTGCGCCAGACGGTTGGCCGCTAAAAGATATGATGGCGCTGTCCGGTAGTATTTCACGTCCGCAAGCTAAAAAAGTGATTGTCGAAGGAAGAATGGAAGAATTAACCGATATAATGAACATCCATTATTATAATTTCCGTTTGGAAATCGATGTGGCACGTATCATTCCGTAGCAGTAAGCCTTTGGCGGTTTATGGATATGGTTGTTGCGGGCGGCCTTCGGCCGCCCGCAACGTATTTATAAAAATCTTTTTTAACGTCTTATATCAACCCGTGTTTCTTACCGACTTTCTCAAATGCCCGTAAAGCCTTGTCCAAATGTTCTTTTTCATGCGCCGCCGACAATTGCACACGGATACGGGCCTTGCCTTTGGGGACAACCGGATAGAAGAAACCTATCACATAAATCCCTTCATCCAATAAATCATCGGCCATTTTCTGCGACAAAGCCGCGTCGTAAATCATGACGGGAATAATGGGCGATTCGCTTCGACCGATGTCAAAACCGAGGGCTTCCATACCTTTTTTGAAATAGGCCGTATTCCGTTCGAGTTTTTCTTTGAGTGAAAAATCATGCATGATTCGCTTGAAAACCGATAGCGCTCCGCCGACGATGGAAGGAGCCAACGAATTGGAGAAAAGATAGGGGCGTGAACGCTGACGCAACATCTCGATGATTTCCTTATGTCCCGTGGTATAACCGCCCATGGCACCGCCCAAGGCTTTTCCCAGGGTTCCCGTGATAATATCCACCCGGTCCAAAACATTTTTCAGTTCCACGGTTCCGCGACCGGTTTTCCCCAGCACACCGGTGGCATGCGACTCGTCCACCATCACCAGTGCATCGTATTTATCGGCCAAATCGCAGATCTTATCCAATTGTGCCACAATGCCGTCCATGGAAAAAACACCGTCCGTCACAATGATTTTGAAACGATGACCTTTATCGTTTGCTTCTTGGAGTTTTGCCTCCAAATCGGACATGTCGTTGTTTTTATAACGGTAACGTGCCGTTTTGGTCAAACGAACACCGTCAATGATGGAAGCATGGTTCAGTTCGTCGGAGATAATGGCGTCTTCGGGACCGAATAACGGTTCGAACACACCGCCGTTGGCATCAAATGCCGCCGCATAAAGTATGGCGTCATCCGTCCCGTAAAATTCCGCTATGGTTTTTTCCAATTCTTTATGCACATCCTGCGTGCCGCAAATAAAACGCACCGACGCCATCCCGTAACCTTTCAGTTTCATCGTTTCGATAGCGGCATTTTTGAGTTGATCGTCATTGGCCAAACCCAAATAATTGTTGGCACAAAAATTCAATACTTTCCGGCCGTCTTGCAAAGTAATTTCCGCCCCTTGCGGCGAGGTAATGATTCTTTCGCGCTTGAAAAGACCGCTGCGATCTATATCCTCCAATGTTTGTTGAAGATAGGATTTGAA
>CAYUQW010000129.1:0-4758 GCA_964446985.1 uncultured Flavobacteriaceae bacterium | reverse complement strand
GTGGAGCCGATGGGAGTCGAACCCACGACCTCTTGAATGCCATTCAAGCGCTCTAGCCAGCTGAGCTACGGCCCCTGATTTTTGCGTTGCAAATATACAATTTTCTTTAATCAAAAAACAAGCTTCGATATTTTCGGGAAAAAATTTTTGCTTCCAATAAAAAAATCGCAGGCGGTTTCGTTAGGGATAATTTTTATAAATTTATCCCGAAAAAAAGCAATGTTACCCAATGAAGGATATAATCGAACAATACATTCGCGACGTGATCGACTTTCCCAAGCCGGGCATCGTTTTCAAAGATATCACGCCGCTGCTGGCCAATCCTGAAATTTTCCAGCTGACCCTCAAGGAATTACTCCTGCTCGTCCCCAAGGAAGTGGATAAAGTCATCGGTATCGAATCGCGCGGATTTATCTACGGCGCACTGCTCGCGGAACATTTGAATGCCGGATTCATTCCCGTGCGCAAACCCGGAAAATTGCCCTACAAAACCTACGATCAATCCTATGATTTGGAATACGGAACCGACACCCTTTCGATGCATATCGATGCGATCGAACCCGGCGAAAAAGTCCTCATTCACGACGATGTTTTGGCCACGGGCGGCACAGCGCTGGCAACGGCAAAATTGGTCGAAAAGGCGGGCGGTGAAATCGTTATGATGAATTTTCTCATTGAATTATCCTTCCTGAAAGGTCGCGAAAAATTGCAAAATTACCCCGTCTCTTCACTCATAAAATATTGATTATTATGCATATAGCAATAGCCGGAAATATCGGTGCGGGAAAAACCACCTTGACCACGCTCTTGGCCAAACATTTCGGGATGGAACCGCATTACGAATCCGTTGACACCAACCCCTATCTCGAAGATTTCTACCACGATATGAAGCGATGGTCGTTCCATTTGCAAGTCTATTTCCTCAACAGCCGTTTCCGTCAGATTTTGGAAATAAGAAAATCCGGAAAAGATATCATTCAAGACCGTACCATATACGAAGACCGCTTTATCTTTGCCGCCAATCTGCACGAAATGGGGCTGATGAGCGACCGGGATTATGATAATTACACCTCCTTGTTCGACCTGATGGAACTTTTGGTCACCCCGCCCGATTTGTTGATTTACCTGCGCGCTTCGATTCCTACCCTTGTAGAGCAAATACACACGCGCGGACGTGAATACGAGAAGTCCATCAAAATCGAATATCTTAGTAAACTCAACGAACGATACGAGGATTGGATTAAGAATTATAATAAAGGCAAGTTATTGATTATCAACGTGGACGACTTGGATTTTGTGCATAATCCCGAAGATCTCGGTTATGTGATCGAGAAAGTGGATGCGCAAATTCACGGCTTGTTCTGAAAACGGATGAAAAATCTGCTCAAAATATTGCTGGCAGGCGATTTGACCGTTTTGGCATACGGCCTGTGGTTGCAATTCGTTCGCCGCGATGCCGGATATGATTTCTATCTCGGATTGTTCACCTTGATCCTGTTTGTGGTCATTATGCCGTTGTTTTTATTTTGGCGATATAAAGACAAAGATTTGAGTCAATGGCGATACAAACCGCCGCACGAAGACGAATAAGCCTCTCCACGGCTTTTTCCATATTATTCGTTGTATTTCCTTAACTTTGTCGCGGAAGAAAAATCGATATTATGCCACTATCCGAACAAGAGATTGTAAGACGCGAATCACTGAAAAAATTGCGTGAACTCGGAATTGACCCCTACCCTGCCGAAGAATTTGTTACTACTGCAAATGCTAAGGAAATCAAGGAAAATTACGATAAATTCGAAGGTAAGGAAGTCGCCTTGGCAGGCCGGATTATGACGCGTCGCATTATGGGAAAAGCTTCCTTTGCCGAATTGAAGGACGGAACGGGACGTATCCAACTCTATTTCAACAGGGACGAAATTTGTCCCGGCGAAGATAAAACGCTCTACAATACGGTTTTCAAGAAATTGCTGGATATCGGCGATATTATCGGTGTTCGCGGAAAGGTTTTCAAAACCCGAACCGGGGAAATTTCCGTGGCGGTCAAGGAATTTAAAGTCCTGTCGAAATCCCTCCGGCCGCTTCCCGTAGTAAAAATCGATGCCGACGGAAAAGTGCACGATGCTTTCTCCGATCCGGAACTGCGCTATCGTCAGCGCTACGTCGATTTGATTGTCAACGACAAGGTGAAGGATACATTCGTAAAGCGTAGTAAAATTATCAACATTATGCGCCGCTTCTTTGATGAACGCGGCTATCTCGAAGTGGAAACCCCCGTTTTGCAACCCATACCCGGCGGCGCGGCGGCACGTCCTTTCGTCACTCACCATAATGCGCTGGATATCCCGTTGTATTTGCGTATCGCCAACGAATTATACCTCAAACGGCTCATAGTCGGCGGTTTCGACGGCGTTTACGAATTCGCCAAGGATTTCCGCAACGAAGGAATGGACCGCACGCACAACCCGGAATTTACCGTTCTGGAATTGTATGTCCCCTACAAGGATTACAATTGGATGATGCAATTTACCGAACAACTCCTGGAAACCGTCGTGAAAGAAATCAACAACGGCGATACCAAGGTGAAAGTCGGCGGACAAACGATCGATTTCAAAGCCCCCTACCCGCGCGTGCCTATTCTCGAAGCCATAAAACAATACACAGGCTACGATTTGCACGGTAAAACCGAAGAAGAAATCCGCGAAATCGCCAAAAAACTGGACCTTGAAATCGACGAAACGATGGGCAAAGGCAAATTGATTGACGAAATTTTCGGTGAATTCTGCGAAAAACATTTTATTCAACCCACTTTTATCACCGATTATCCCGTGGAAATGAGCCCGCTGACCAAAAAACACCGAAGCAAAGAAGGACTGACGGAACGATTCGAACTCATTGTCAACGGACGGGAAATTGCCAATGCCTATTCGGAATTGAACGATCCGATCGACCAATTGGAACGTTTCAAGGAACAACTCCGCCTCTCCGAAAAAGGCGATGACGAAGCAATGTATATCGATTATGATTTTGTGCGCGCGTTGGAATACGGTATGCCGCCCACGGCAGGTATCGGTATCGGGATTGACCGGCTGGTAATGTTGCTCACCGACAACGACAGCATTCAGGAAGTGATCCTGTTCCCGCAAATGCGTCCCGAAAAGAAAAAAATCGAACTGAGCGAAGACGAGAAAAAGGTTATCGATGCAATGGAAAATGACGAAATGCCCTTACAAAACCTTCGCGAAAAAGTCGATTTGAGCAACAAAAAATGGGACAAGGCGCTCAAAGGGCTGAAAAAGAAAAAGCAGATTGCTATTGAAAATACGGAAGAAGGCCTTATCATTAAAAAAACGGCAACCGATGGCTGATTTTCCCGAACTGAATTTTCCGCGCTACGATTTCCGTATCAGAAACGAGGACGGAAAACCTAAAATCCTGGATGATTTCAGAAAAAAATACGTCGCACTGACCCCCGAAGAATGGGTCAGGCAACATTGCGCCCGCTTGCTGACGGAAAACGGTTATCCGCCCAGCGTCATTGCCCTTGAAAAAAGTATAGAAGTGAACGGATTGAAACGCCGTTTCGACATTGTCGTTTTCGACCGCGGAAACCGGCCTTTTCTGCTGGTGGAGTGCAAGCAACCGAAAGTGAACATAACGGCGGAAACGCTTAATCAGGCGGCACAATACAATTACGTTTTACAGGCCCCGTATTTATGGGTCACCAACGGACTGAAACATTATATTTTTCATTTTCCCGCCCCGGGACGAAAACCGGTTTTATTGGATAAACTTCCGCTATATGTATGATTTTCAACCGGATATAGCCGTAGCCATATTGAATTGGAACGGAAAAAAATGGATGGAAAGATTTATGCCGTTGGTTTTATCCCGTACCAAGCGAACAAGTATTTACTTTATCGATAATCATTCGGATGACGACAGTGTATCCCACGTAAAACGTTATTTTCCGCCGGTGAAAGTGATTCAATTGGATAAAAATTACGGTTTCGCAGGCGGATACAACCGCGCATTGCGTCAAATACCGGAAAAATACGTTGTTTTGCTTAACAGCGACGTGGAAGTAACGGAAAACTGGCTTCCGCCCTTGCTCGAACGTATAAAATCGGACGAAAATATTGTTGCCGTTCAGCCGAAAATAAAGAGTTTCACGAACAAAAACCGCTTTGAACACGCCGGTGCCGCAGGCGGCTTTTTGGATTTTTTCGGATATCCGTATTGCCACGGACGTATCGGTGATAAAACCGAAGAAGACAAGGGACAATACGACCGTCCCGGGAAGGTTTTTTGGACTTCCGGTGCCTGTATGCTCATCGATAAGGACTTTTTTTTGGAATCCGGCGGATTTGACGAACATTTTTTCGCACATCAGGAAGAAATCGACTGGTGTTGGCGTGCCAACCGGCAAGGAAAAGAAGTATGGTACGAACCCGCGTCAACGGTCTATCACGTCGGCGGCGGTAATTTGGCCTACGGAAATCCGTTCAAAACCTACCTGAACTTCCGCAACAATTTGTTTATGCTCCTGAAAAACCTTCCGCCGGCATATCTTTTTCCCGTGATTTTATCGCGACTCGTTTTGGACGGCATTGCCGGCATTAAATTCCTTAAGGAAGGCAAGGCACGTCATACTTTGGCGATTGTCAAAGCCCATTTTTCTTTTTACAAAAAAGTGCCTTACTACTTAAAAAACAGAAGGAAGCCTTATATCAAAAAATACTGGGAAAAATTCTTTTT
>CAYUQW010000128.1:0-4838 GCA_964446985.1 uncultured Flavobacteriaceae bacterium | reverse complement strand
ATGCTGGGCCAACTTGTTTTTTCGTTTCTTGCCGGTTTGTTGGCAGGTCTTTTATTCAAAGGTGTTTTGTATTTTCATACGCCTAAATTTTTAAAAATTACAGTGCTCATTCTTACGGCATATCTGATTTTTATTTTGAGTAATATTCTTCATAATCTCACGGCGGAAATATGGCGTCACCCCATGGAATTGGAGCCTTTGCTCGTTGCCGTTATTGCCAGTATGTATGTGGTGAATTATACTAAATACAAAGCCGAATTCGAGGATTTGCTCGAAACGGTGATGCCTTATGTATTCGTGCTGTTTTTTACACTGACCGGGGCGGGACTTTCCGTCCAAACACTTATATCGGTTTTTGAGGTAGCCTTGGTGCTATTCGGTATCCGTATCGTTTTATTGATCTTGGGAAGTATCACGGGGGAACTGGCGGCTCGCGACCCTCTTAAATTCGTTCCCGTATCCTGGATGCCTTACATAACACAAGCAGGCGTTGCCATAGGATTATCCACCCTGGTGGGATTGGAATTTCCGGATTGGGGACATTATTTCGAAACCTTGGTTATTGCCATCATCGTGTTGAATCAAATCGTCGGCCCTCCGCTTTTTAAATGGGCTTTGAAATTCGTTGGGGAATCGCATAAAAAACCCGGTATTTCCCGGACGGATAAAAACAAAAAAGCGGTTATTTTTTCCTATGATCATATCTCTGCCGCCTTAGCCCGTTCATTGAAACAAAAAGGTTGGGATGTGCGTATCATCACTACGCAAGAAACCACGGGTAATACGGATATCGACGTAAAGCATATCGAACATTATTCCCCGCTTTATCTGAAAAAATTGGACCTCAGAGGAACCGATGTTTTCGTACTCCTTCATCCCGACGAAAAAACAAACCTGCGTATTGCCCGGTGGCTTTATGAAAATACAAATCCCAAGCAAATCATCGCCACGGTTAAGAGCGCTCAATTTTTAAATGAATTTAAGCAATTGAAAGTCAAAACATTGGAACCGGTTGCATCCTTCGTTAATATGTTGGAACACAGTGTAAGGTCGCCCGAAGGAACCGCATTGATACTCGGAGAAAAAGACACCGATACCATCGATATCGAAGTCAAAAACAAGGATTTGGTCGGATTGCAAATCCGCGATCTGAAACTTCCGCACGATATCATCATTTTGTCCCTGAAAAGGCGGAACAATACCGTATTGACCCACGGATATACACGGTTACGTCTGGGCGATATTCTCACGATTGTCGGGCCGCGTGAGAGTTTGGAAAAAATGATGCTTCAATTCGAAAGCGTATGAAAAAAATTCGTGTATTTATTTTCGGGGCGGGCAATGTGGGGAGCCATCTCATATCGGCTTTCGGAAAACATCCGGATAAAGTGGAGATTACCGGTGTATATAACCGCACCATATCGAAAATAAAGCCGTTGGAAAACAAATTTTATATTACCGGGAAAACGAAAAACCTCCCGCCTGCCGATGTGTATATAATGGCATTGAAGGATGATGTTTTGAAGGATTTTTCCCGGGAGACAGGCGATTTGCCCGGGCTGACGGTTCACACCTCCGGCGTAATGCCCGCAGACGTTTTGTCGCAATCGCGCAGAGGTGTTTTTTACCCGCTGCAAACGTTTTCCCCGGGACGTGAGATCGATTGGAAACAGGTTCCCATACTGATCAACGCCAGAAATAAGCAGGACGAACTGCTACTGAAAAAACTGGGATCGGTGCTTTCGGGGCAAGTGATGAGTATTACGGACGAACAACGTGCCGTTTTGCACGTTGCCGCTGTTTTTGCTTCCAATTTCAGTATGTTTATGTATCAAATTGCGGAAAAAATAACCGGAGAAGCCGGCCTTCCTTTCGATATTCTCAAACCTTTGATTGCGGAAACCGCCGGTAAAATCCGCCGTATGCCGCCTGACGACGCTTTGACCGGTCCTGCAAGGAGAAACGACCGGAAAACCATAGACGAACATTTGGCTTATTTGCAGGAACACTTCCCTGAATATGCAGATATATACAAGAAAATCAGCGAATTAATCATAAAGAAATACCGGTCCTGACCCTATTCCCGTTTCAAAAGCCCGTCCATTCCCGGCGTATGCCAAATTTTGATATTTCCCGTAGAATCGGCATAGATCAAAACACCGTCCAACTCCTTGTGTTTCAACAAATAAGATTTTGATTTTTCCAGTCCCGATGCCATACAAGCCGTTGCCCACCCGTCGGCTTCGGTGCAGGTGGGAGCCAGGACTGATGCGCTCAACAAATGACTCACGGCCGGATAGCCCGTTTTGGGATTGATTGTATGCACGAATTTTCTTCCCGTCTTTTTATCGATATGAAATTTCCGGTAATTTCCCGAGGTTGCCACCGCACGATCGCTCAGTTCGATTTCCGCAATTTCCGAACCGGCGCCGGGCACGGGATAATCGATTCCCACTACCCAAGGCCTGTCCTCTTTGATATTGCGACCGCTTGCCAGCACTTCGCCCCCTATTTCCACCAAATAATTACGATAGCCTTTGTTGCGGATGGTTTCCCCGACTCGATCGATCACATAACCTTTGGCAATGGAATTGAAATCGATAAAAACGGCCGGATATTGCTTGACAATCGTTCCGTCGGGCAATATTTTTACCTTATCGAATCCGACATAACGTAGCAATGAATCGACCTTGGCGGAATCTTTTTCGAGATCAGGAACCGGTTTCCCCGGTCCGAAACCCCACGCATTGACCAAAATACCCACCGTGGGATCGTAGAGGCCGTCCGTCTCGCGATAAATCTTATAGGCCTGTTCATAAACATACCGGAAATGTTTATCCGCTTTTCTTTTTTCACCGCGATTAACGGCGGAAATCAAGGAATTGCTTATGTAAGTCGATAAGGAATGATTCAATTCCCGGATGGTATTTTCGATGTCTTTTTTGGTAATACGCTTACCTTTGCCTTGTATGATAATATGGTATGTCGTCCCCAATGCGTTGCCCGCAAAACGTTTTTCCGCCGTATGGCGACAAGCGGAAAGAACCGCCAAGAAAACCAGCAATAAAACCGTTTTTTTCATAACGCAAATGTATGGGAATTTCGCCGGCCGTACAATAATTACGAGACGGTTTTCTCATACTCGTCCAAACTCCTCCGTGCCACTTCCCTGCCGACACGGATAAGGTTGGCCGCTTTAAGAAAATCGAAAGTACCGGCTATTTCTACGGGAATCTCAAATAAAACTTCCGGCGGAAAATGTGCAATCGTATGTTCGGTATTTTGTCCCACGATCATTTTTAATGTATAATCGAGAATTTGGGCATATGTCATTTTGTTTCCTCCCTTCGGTTTCCGGTAAAATTTGGATAAATAAGCATCCAACAAAGATTTTTTTTGTTTATAATGATGATTGGTTTTAATCAATTTTTTCAGATCATCATCCGGTTCGACAAATGCATTTGCCCAAGAACCGAAAACGGGATATTCCCCGGAAACCCTGTTCAAAGGAAAATTATTGGTAACTCCGCCATCCACCAAAACGGCATCATCCACATAAACCGGAGCAAAAACAAAAGGAATGGCAAATGACGAATGAACGGCTGTGAGCAAATCGCCGCTACGCCAAACAACTTCTTTCTTTTGTCTCAAATCCGTAGCTATCAACGTTACCGGCAACGGCAAACCGGACAAATCGCCTTTACGGACAAATTTACCCAGCTGACGAACGATTTTATTCGCCTTGATTAATCCCGGCATTTTCAAGGTAAAATCCAACAATTTTATCACTTCCTTGACATCCATATGCGTCAAATAGTCCTCGAATTCTTCCATTTTTCCCGATGCATAAACCGACGCCACTATGGCACCCATTGAAGTACCGGCCAATTCTTTGATAACATAGCCCCGTGACTCCAATTCTCTGATTACGCCGATATGCGCGATGCCCCTGGCGCCCCCGCCCGACAAAACCAATGCGATCTCTTTCATTCGATATTATTTTTATGTGTGAAAATACGAATTCTTTTTTATCCTTTGGGCAACATTGCTTATCTTTGTAATGAATACGTTACACGACAAAAATGAAAAAAATTACCGTCGCCGGAAACTGGAAAATGAATCTGGCACTTCCGCAAGCCGAATCTTTGATACTCGAAATTGCCGATTACAAATACGACCCGAACAAAGTCAAAGTAATTGTCGCCCCCTCGTTCCCGTTTTTATATCCGTTGAAAAGGTTGATAAACGGAAATAGAATTACTTTGGCGGCACAAAATATGCACTATAAGGATAGCGGAGCCTATACGGGCGAAGTATCCGCCGATATGCTCAAATCAATCGGCATAAACACCGTGATTTTGGGACATTCCGAGCGGCGTCAATATTTTTGTGAAACGCCGGAAATATTGAAGGAGAAGGTCGATACGGCCGTCCGCAAGGATATGCAAATCATTTTTTGTGTGGGCGAAAACAAAGACGAACGGGAAAACGGAAAACATTTCGATACGGTGAAGGAACAACTGGAAAAATCCCTTTTTCATTTACCTGCCCCAGCCTGGAAAAAAATAGGCCTAGCCTACGAGCCGGTTTGGGCTATCGGTACCGGACTTACCGCCACTCCCGGACAAGCGCAGGAAATGCACGGTTTTATACGTCAATTGTTATCGGAGCGTTATGATCGTCAAACGGCCGCCGAAACGACCATTCTCTACGGCGGCAGCGTAAAACCCGCCAATGCGGCACAATTGTTTGCCCAACCCGATGTTGACGGCGGATTGATCGGCGGGGCATCATTGAAAGCCGGCGATTTCATTCAAATTATCCGAACGGCTGAATCT
>CAYUQW010000127.1:0-4850 GCA_964446985.1 uncultured Flavobacteriaceae bacterium | reverse complement strand
CATCCAAATTGACAATCAGATAGTCCGGATATTTATTGACAAAATGCCTGACCACGTGGGAGCCGATAAAACCTGCACCGCCGGTTATAAGTATGGTCTTGGGGTTCATAAGCGGATTTGTGCCCAAAGATACCGAAAAATATTTTTTTCATTCCTAAAACAAAATTCTCCTATCATCAAAATTCGGGAAATCAATCGCCGTATTTAATACATTATAAAAAAAATTTCATGGGGACCGGTTCGGAAAATTTGATCCAAAAATCTTATCTTGCCATAAAAAAAATGAAACAAATTTTATATCGATATATCCGCATCATTACAGGGATTGTATTTATCTTTTCCGGCTTTGTAAAAATGGTGGATCCCGTAGGAACCGAAATTAAATTGCATGAATATTTTTCGCCGGAAGTTCTCAATTTGCCCTTCCTAAATCCTTATGCCATGGGCATAGGAATGCTATTTATCTTACTGGAATGGACCATCGGTTGGGCGCTAATTTTCAATTTCAAACCCAAGCTGACATTGAATATTGCCTTGATACTCATGACCTTTTTCCTGTTTCTGACCGGCTATTCAGCCATCACACATACGGTTACCGATTGCGGATGTTTTGGGGATGCCATCAAACTGACACCGCGTCAGACATTTGAAAAAAATATTGTTTTGATGCTCTTATTGATTTATCTCCGCTTCAATATTTACGATAGCGGAAAAAATTTGAAGTTAAAAACGACAATTGTAGGTTTGCTTTCCATAGGCGCGCTCGTGCTTATGCTTTGGACCATTAGACATTTGCCGCTTATTGATTTCAGACCTTACGCCGTCGGCAAAAACATTCGAGAAGGGATGAGCATTCCTCCCGATGCGCCGAAAGCCAAATTTGTCAATCATTGGTATTACCGTATCGACGGGAAAGTGAAAGAATTTTCCGATAAAGATCAACCGTGGAATATTCCGGGAGCGGAATTTGTCAAGAGAGAGACCGAACAAATAAGTGAAGGTTACATACCGCCCATCCATGATTTCAGCATCGAAGGCGATTGGGGCGATATAACCGATAAGGTATTGGATGCCCCGGAAATATATATCATTGCCATTCCGTATCCGCAGAAATTAACCGGCAAGGATCTGAAACAAATCGTAAAAATTATCGGATTTCTGAAAAAAAACAAGAAGGAGTTTGTCATAACCACAGCCGAAATTACGCCCGCCTTGGAACGATTGACGCGTGCCGTTGACACGCCATTGAACATCACCGACAGCACGACTTTGAAAACGATGATACGCTCGCGCGCAGGGATTCTGTTGCTCAAAAAAGCAAGCGTTGCAGGGAAATGGGCTTTATATGATTTTCCCGTAAAGCAACCATAAGAAATTCAGATATCCCATTCGACAAAAAACCTTTCCAAAAAAGCCATCATAAAAGCATGCCTTTCTTCCGCCATTTTTCTGGCAGTGGGGGTATGCATCATGTTTTTTAATTTCAATAATTTATCGTAGAAATGATGAATGGTGGAACGATTATATTTTTTGTATTCCGAAGCATCCGAAACCGGTTCAAGCGGTGCATCGGGATCGTAGATGGGATTGTTCTTAAAACCTCCGAAATGAAATGCCCGGGCAATACCTATGGCTCCAATGGCATCCAGACGGTCGGCATCGCGCACAATATGCAATTCCGGTGAATGGAAAGATTGATGCCCGAATGAATTCTTAAAAGACATATAACGAATGATCTTGACCACATGCCGGCGTCTCTCCGCATCTATACCGTTTTCCCGCATAAATGCATCGGCCAACCGGGGACCGAGTTCCTCATTTCCATTGTGAAATTTGGCGTCGGCAATATCATGTAACCAAGCTGCCAAAAGAACCGTATCGGCATCGGCTTTTTCCGTTCTTAGAATTTTTTCGGCGTTTTTGACGACACGCAAGACGTGAAACAAATCGTGACCGGCATCGGCATTACGCATGTGTTCCGAGACGAAAAGCCGCAGTTTTTCCGCCAAATCCGGTGACATGTCAAAGGCTTTTGAAAAGCAATTCGGCCGTAGCGGGATTGGTAGCCAAAGGCACATTGTGCACATCGCACAAACGCATCAACATCGAAATATCCGGTTCGTGCGGATGTTTATCAAGCGGATCGCGGAAAAAAATCACCATTTTGGTTTTCCCTTCGGCCACACGTGAGGCGATTTGCGCATCGCCCCCCAACGGTCCCGACAAAAAACGCGTTACCTTCAATCCGGTTTCTTCTATATATTTTCCTGTTGTTCCCGTCGCAACAATTTGTATATTTTTTTGTTCAAGAATGGCTTTGTGTTCCATAATAAAACGCACCATCTCGGGCTTCTTTCCGTCGTGGGCAATAAGGGCAATTTCCATATTTTTTTGTGTATAAGTTACGATTTTATTTCTTTGACGATAAAAAATCCGTCGCTGCCTTTTTTCTGATAAAGCGGCATAAGCATATATCCTTCCGCCGGACTATAAACTTCTTCCCCGTTTTGTAGGGCCAAAGGTTGATTTTTATAGATTTTCATAAAGTTGCGAAAACCTTCATACATTTTGTAATTGTGATAGTCTTCCAATTTATGCCGGTAAATCATTTCCAAATGATGCGGATATTGTTCGGAAATACGTAAAATATGCGCTTGCATTTCATCGACAAAGGGAAAATCCTTTTTATCGATCATATTCAGATAAAACATTATGAGCCATACGGCACGTTCCAGATTTTCGGTTGCTTCCGCGGTTCCGTGTCGGCCGCCTTCAAAAACAAGGCTCAACATTCCCTTTTTTCCGTAAAAATTCAATGCTGTCTCGGGCAATGCACTCGCCAATTTTTCTATGAAAGGCGCTCCGAAACGTTTGGCCAATTTTTCGCTTTTCTCGTTCTCGGCCGGTATGCAAAAAATTCCCGAGTCTGCCGAAAACGTATGTAAATCCAATAGTGCACAATTTTCATAATTGCCTTGGCAAATACTTTCGATAAGGTGATATAATTCGCGAAATTCACGATAGTCGTAGGCTTGATTTTTGGCGAGATTATTTTCATGCCAAATACGATTAAGATCGATATCGACAAAACGCTCACCTTTTTCCAATGCACGCAGATTTCCTTTGATAAAATATACGGTTCCCTTTAATTTTTCCTCATGAGATTTTAATTCGGACAAAACTTTTTGCATGGCTTCGACACCGCTTATTTCGTTACCATGCATACCGCCTATGACAATCAGCTTGGGCGCTTCTCCCCGACCTACCACGGCCAAAAGATGTTTATCTTCCTTCATATGCCGGATTTTTCCAAGCGACAAATTTACAAAGGTTTTCCCGGACTACAAACGGTTGAACAACCGGCGGCTCAGGTGGAAAAATTCCGTTTCTGTAAGCATACCGACCAGCTTGCCGTTCTGGACCACCGGCAAAGCACCGATTTTGTTCTTATCCATAAGATCAACGGCTTCTTTCAATTTTTTATAAGGTTCGATAATAATCGGATTATTGAGCATAATATCCTTGATATGTAATTCCTTATAGTTGTTCTTAACAACCATTTGCCTAAGTATTTTCAGTAGGCGACGGGATGTAACCAAACCGACGAATTTTCCTTCGGAATCCTCCACCGGGACATAACGCAGATTGGCCCAGTTCATCATATCGGCTACCAATTCGACAATATCATCGGGACGGACGGAAATCACATCGGTTTTCATGACTTCTTCAACCAACAATTTACTCGGATGCCAGTGTGTCAAATCCTGGATATCGGGAATTTTCCAATGGTGAACAGGCGTTTCATTTTTTTGATTGCGGATGGTATGATCGGTTATCAAGGTCATGATTTCCTCCCGTGAAGCCGATTGTTTAAATTTGGCATAGGTATCCAAAGCCCACTTGGCACCGGTTTGTTCCGCCCGTGTCCGTTCTTCGATAATGGTTAAATAGCGATTGATATCGTCGGGATCGATGCCGGCGTCTTTTAATCCTTCGCGTGCGACAGGTATCAATTCATTCAAAATCAGGTCATCCACATAATAGGATTTACCGTTGAACCAATGCATTTTTTTGCCCAGTCCGGCCCGTGAAGCGGAATAGAAATTATCTTTGGCATGTTCAAAACGCATCAATTTACGCACATCATCCAAATTTTTGGCATAGCCTTCCATCAATCCGAGCCAGAATGCGGCATTGGCCATTTCGTCCGCTACGGTCGGTCCGGCAGGCAACATACGCGCTTCGATACGCAGATGCGGTTTTCCGTTGGCTGAAATTCCATAAACCGGCCGGTTCCAGCGATAGACCGTTGAATTATGAACGGTAAGGGCTTTCAGTTCCGGAACTTCACCTTCATAAACTTTTTGCAAGCTGTCGTAGGGAATGTCTGCTCCGAGCAAAACACGGTAGCGCAAAACATCCTCCTTGAAAATATCCAATATGCTTTCATCCACCCAATTGGTTCCGAAGGTTACACGCGGATGTCTATCGCGAATATGTTCACTGCTGACGCGCGTATCGATGGCTTGCTGGAAAAGTGCCACACGTGTTTCGCGCCATAAACGTTTTCCGAACAAAAACGGCGAATTGACTGCGACGGCCATTACAGGACCGGCAATGGCTTGGGCAATATTATAGCGCTTGGCAAATTCGTGCGCATACACTTGCAAATGCACTTGAAAACCGGTATTGGCCGCTTCGATCAGGCCGTCTTTGAGTTTGATATTGATCTCATCGATGCCTTTGATGTTGATAATAAATTCTTCACCGCGCAGTTCGCTCAATGCATCCATCAAGGCAAAATATCTCTCGAAAGGCGTGATATTTTCCCGTTCGACATCAAATTTACG
>CAYUQW010000126.1:0-4863 GCA_964446985.1 uncultured Flavobacteriaceae bacterium | reverse complement strand
CCGGCGGATGATCATCAGGATTGTTCGCCGGTTGTTTTTTCAATGTTGTAGTAGCCTTTGCGCGGACTTTGTTGAAGGAGCATTTCCGCGATGAATCCGGCAAGGAAAAACTGAACGCCGAGAATCACGGAAGCAAGCGCGATGTAAAACCAAGGACGGTCCGTTACCAAATGGGTAGGAATCCGGTGCCACAATTTCCAGGCTTTGATGCCCAAAATGAAGGCCACGGCCAGTGAGCCGATAAAGAACATCAATATTCCCAATCCGCCGAAAAGATACATCGGACGTTTGGAAAATTTCGTCAGGAACCATAAGGAAATCAAATCGAGGACGCCTTTGATAAAGCGGTCGGAGCCGAATTTCGTTTCGCCGTATTTGCGCGCTTGATGCTTCACCGCTTTTTCCCCGATTTTCGTAAATCCCGCATTTTTTGCCAGGAAGGGGATATAGCGGTGCATTTCTCCGTAAACATTGATGTTTTTTACAACGTCGTTACGGTAGGCTTTCAGTCCGCAATTGAAATCGTGAAGCGGTATGCCCGACACTTTACGCGCCGCCCAATTGAAGATTTTGGAGGGCAAATTTTTCTTTATCACCGAATCATGGCGGATTTTTTTCCAACCCGATACCAAATCGAAGCCGTCCCGCCGGATCATACGGTACAAAGCCGGAATTTCATCGGGATTATCTTGCAAATCGGCATCCATCGTTATGACGACATCGCCTTTCGCCCGGGCAAATCCTGCGTGAAGGGCTTGGGATTTACCGAAATTCCTCCTGAATTTGATACCTTTGACGTGCGGATCTTTACGGGATAATTCTTCGATAATCCGCCAGGAATCATCGGTGCTGCCGTCGTCGATAAAAATTATTTCATACGAAAATCCTTCACCGGCCATCACGCGCGTTATCCAATCGTAAAGTTCGGGGAGCGATTCGGCTTCGTTCAACAACGGTATGACCAGCGATATATCCATAATTTATTTGTCTCGTTGAAAAATACTGACAACCGTTCCCGTAAAAAGCGCAATAAGTTCGGTCATTATAATCCCGCCTGCCAATATGAAATACGGAAAGAAATCCCGCATAAATCCGACTCTCTCTTGGATTTTATCCGGAGAAAGCCCTTCTTTTTCGGATTCGGTTTTGAGATTTTCCATCAGCGCGTCCAAGGCGGACGGATTGATCCAATAATAATAAAGCCAAGCATAAAGAACATAGATTAATCCGGCTACTAATCCTGTCAGCAAACTGACATTCAAACCTTCTTTCAGGCTCAATTGTCCCGTTTGTTTTTTATATTGAATGACGGCGTAAAATACCGTCAGGGCTTCCAATGCGGTGGTAATCCATCCGGTCAATTTGTAGGTAAACAGGTGTATATCTCCGATAGCTTTTTGGATGATGAAACCGGTGACGGCAATCACCCCCATACTGATACCGTAAGTGATGGCGATGCGGTATTTGTTCATACGGCGTTTTTTATTACAAATATAGCAAATTCGATGTGTTTCAGAGGATGTGCTTGTGTGCGTGATAAGACGAACGGACCAAGGGCGCGCTTTCCACGTGGCGGAAGCCCATTTTTTTGGCGATGCGCCCGTATTCTGCAAAAATGTCGGGATGGACATATTCATGCACGGGGAGCAATTCGGGTTTGGGCTGCAAATATTGCCCGATGGTTACGATATCGACTTTTACTTTACGAAGATCTTCCAGGGTTTCCAACACATCTTCGCGTGTTTCTCCCAAGCCGAGCATAATCCCGGATTTTGTCCTGCGGATACCGTTTTCTTTCAGATACAGCAACACATCGAGGCTACGGTCGTATTTGGCCTGAATACGGACTTGGCGTGTCAAGCGGCGAACGGTTTCGAGATTGTGCGAAACGACTTCGGGTTTTACTTCGATGATGCGATCTAAAATTTCGTGTTTCCCTTGAAAATCCGGAATGAGCGTTTCCATTGTGATGCCGGGATTCAATTGACGGACGGTACGGACGGTTTCTACCCAAATACCTACTCCCAGATCGGGCAAATCGTCGCGGTCAACGGAGGTAATCACGGCATGACGGATGCCCATTTGCCGGATGGATTCGGCCACTTTACGCGGTTCGTCGGGGTCGGGCGGTAGCGGTCTTCCCGTGGCGACATTACAAAATTTACAGGAGCGCGTGCAGGTATTTCCCAAAATCATAAAAGTTGCCGTTCCGGCTACCCAGCATTCGCCCATATTGGGACAGGCACCGCTCGTGCAAATCGTATGCAGGTTTTTTTCCCGGACAATATGGCGGATTTTTTTGAAATTATCTCCCGAAGGCAGTTTGACTTTCAGCCAACGGGGTTTACGCGTATGTTGGTCTGTTTTAGTCATTTGTCTGATTTTTTCGGATGATTTCGGCAAGCAGTTTTTTGGCGCGCATCAGCCTTACCTTGGTGTTTGCCAAAGTTTTGCCCGTTTTTTCCGCAATGGCTTTATAGGACATATCGTGAAAATAACGGTATTCCAAAATTTCGCGATAATCCGGTCGAAGGATTTTCATCGCCTTTTTCAACTCTTTCAGTTTTTGTTCGAGGATAATTTTTTCTTCATCGGAAAGGGTGTCGCCGGTCTCTTTTTGCTCTTTGACTTCATCGAGCGAGACAAAGATTTGCTTGGATTTTTTCTTGCGTTTACGGTCGGTGTAAACATTTTTTGAAATGGTCAGCAGCCAATTTTTGAAGGCATACTTTTCATTGAACGAATGGATTTTTTCAAAGGCTTTGGCAAAGGTTTCCAAGGTGATATCCTCGGCTTCGTCACTGTTTTTGATCAAACTTTGTTGAAACCTGAAAACATCGTCCCAATAGGTATCCAAAAGATACTTGAAGGCTTTTTGATCGCCGTTTTTGGCTCTTTTTATGTAGTCGTTTATTTCCAACGAACCGGTTTTTGAACTAATTGCCAAGCAAATATAACCATTTGAAGAGGAATAAGGATGAGATCGAGAGGAATTATGAGGTAAAACGGGAGTGTGTCTTGCCATTTCCTTCCTGTTTTCCAAACAAAAAAGGTGTGTACGGACATATAAAAAATTGCCGGTATCCATATCGAAAAATACCGGAAATTCAGTAGAAGTATGCCGATGCCCGACAGATAAACCGCCAATCTTGATATCGGGAAAAGGCTTAGTAAAACGCGGTGGATAAAACGGTAATGCACGGCTGTTCCGTAATGCCTTCGTTTTTGGTTTATCCAGTCGATCCATTTTTCTTTCGGGTGTGAAACGGTGTGTGCGGACGGATGCAGACAAACGGCGGTATTGGTACCGTCAGCATTGGCATTGACAAACAAATCATCGTCGCCCGAAGGGATATTGAAGTGCGATTGAAATCCGTTTTTTTCGAAAAAGAAGCTTTTACGGTAGGCCAAATTTCGTCCTACGCCCATATAAGGCATTTTACGGAGGGCCATTCCCGTGTATTGCAAGCCGGTAAGCAAGGTTTCGTACCGGATAAGTGCGTTAAGGAAAGTTTTTTGTTTGTCGTATTTGCCATAGCCCAAGACGATTTGCTTATTACGAAGCCCGGAGGTCATATATTGTATCCATTGCTTGCTTGCGGGAATACAATCGGCGTCGGTAAACAGCAGAAATTCGTTTTTGGCGGCTTTAATTCCGAGCGTAAGGGCAAATTTTTTATTACCGATGAAGCTTTTCCATTCCTGAAAGGGTACGATAACGGGTTTGATTTTTCCGGGATGGTTGTCGGCAAATGCGCGAATGATATCGGCCGTGCCGTCTGTCGAGCGGTCGTCGATAAGGACGATTTCATAGTCGGGATAATCGAGTTCCAAGAGCCGCGGAATAAGTTTTTTCAAATTCCGGGCTTCGTTTTTGGCGGAAACGATCACGGAAACGGGGGGATATGAAGTTTCCTTCGGTTGTTTGAACCGGAAGCCGGTGGCCGCCGAAAAAAAATACAGACCGTAAGCCGTGGCGAACGACCAGAAGAAAACGTAGGCCCAAAACAGCGGTTGATCAATCGGCATTATCCGTGTTTTCAAAGAAACTCAATACGCTGTGCCCGTAGGTTTTGGCTTGCCGGAAAAAAGGTAAATCGTCCAAACGGATTTTTTTGTGGTGTTCGAGTATTAAAATGCCTTCCGATGACAAGAAACCGTTTTCCATTATCAATTCGATTATTTTCCTTAATTCTTCCGCCGGCATATCATACGGCGGATCGGCAAAAATCACATCGAAGGGTTCGACGGGCGGGTAGGAGAGGAACTGCAATACGTCACTGCGAACGGGCGATACGGGAAGGTCCCATTTCCGGGCGGTTTCCTTGATAAAACGGATGCTGCCGGGATGTCTGTCCACCGCCAGAACGGAAGGAGTTCCGCGTGAAGCGAATTCAAAGGCGATGTTTCCCGTTCCGCTGAACAGGTCCAGCGCCCTGATTTCATCGAAAAAATAACGGTTGTGCAATATGTTGAAAAGCGATTCTTTCGTTATGTCCTTCGTAGGCCGTGCCGGCAGGTTTTTCGGAGCGTTGAGTTTTCTTCCTTTGAGTTTTCCGCCGATAATTCTCATAAAAAAACGTTTTGAAGAATTTCCTTTTCACAATGTTGGCGACGTTCCGGGGAATAACCGAAATCTTCCAGTGCCCGGGACGGTTTTTCCGTTTCTCTGTCAAAGCCGCAAAGGATAATGACGGCATCGTTTGATTCGGGCAGCCATTCTTCGAGTACAAAGAAAAAGTAGTAGAGAAAATCTTCCGTTGTCTTCATCGGGAAGGTGTTAAAAAACAGCAATTTGGCATTGTGGAACAAGGCAATGCGGAATTCTTTTCCGGTAAATTGCACAAAAATATGTGCATTGTC
>CAYUQW010000125.1:0-4877 GCA_964446985.1 uncultured Flavobacteriaceae bacterium | reverse complement strand
ACCGTATCGTGCGCTTGATGCCAAAGGAAAATTACTTAACGTCGAAAGCCGTTACCTCGATAAAGCAACCGGAAACGAAGTCGATATAAAATTTTATCCCGAACCGAATGCGGATAAAATATATGCTTATCTGGAAAAACAATACAAAGCCGGTGCGGGATTTTTCAAGAACGGCCGGAAAAAAATCCGCATAGCCGGCAACGAAGCCCTCTACGGCGTTTCCGTGCGACGATTCGACGGAAAAGGGCACCGGTTGAACCCGCCCGCCAAAGTCATTGTTTTGGCTAGGAAAGACCCACACCGTCAAGGAATGTATGAGATTTTCCTGCGAGCCGCCAAAGGGGATGCGAAGACAATGAAAATGTTTGAACAGGTCATAAAAAGTATCCGCTAAAACACGCGTATGAAAAAGATTATTTCCTTATTGCTTCTCATAACCGGCTATTTTTATCTTCCGGCGCAACAAGCACCTAGGGGGATAGACGTGTCGCATCATCAAGGCACCATCGATTGGTCATTGGTCTATGCCGACGGATATACATTTGCTTTTGTCAAAGCCACGGAAGGTTACACCTATAACGACCCAAATTTCTTGTCCAATATGGTCAACGGCAACAATGCCGGTTTACTGATGGGGGCTTATCATTTTGCACGTCCCGACAACAATTCGGCCGCCGACGAAGCACGCCATTTTGTGCAAGTGGCCGGAAATTATATCGGCAACGGATGGTTACCGCCCGTTTTGGATCTGGAAGATCCGCCCGGTGCCCATCTCGATCAAATATACACCTCAGCCCAACTGACCCAATGGGTACAGACTTGGCTGGATACCGTGCAAGCCAGAACAGGCGTCGAGCCGATTATTTACACGAACGGACATTATGCCAACTACCTGCAAGCATCACTCAACCATTACCGGCTTTGGATGGCCGATCCCGACGGAAGTCCCACAACACCGCCCAATAACCTCGGGCATTGGACTACCTGGGCTTTCAAGCAATATTATTGGCACGGAAACGTAAACGGTATCAGCGGAGATGTCGATTTGGACGTCTTCAACGGCACGTTGGCGGAATTGCAAAATATGGCCTCCGGCGGTGGCGGTGGCGGCGGATCCGCCAATTTGGATTGCAGTAACGCCCAAACGGTTTCTTGCGGCGATTTTTATCACGGTGCTTCCTCCACGGCGGCATCGCAAGTGGATTCCTACGGATGTAACGGCTGGACGGAAACCGGCCCCGAACGCGTACATGCTTTCACGCCATCTTCATCCGGTAATTTGTCCGTAATCATTTCCGGTTTCCAAGGGGATTTGGACGTTTATATCCTCAATTCCTGCAACGAAGCCGACTGTGCCGGACAGGTTTATTCTTCTTCGGCCGTATTGGATAATCTGCAAGCGGGACATACCTATTATATCGTCGTGGATGCCGACGACGGAAGCGGAAGTGCCTACGATTTATACGTCGCCTGCGCCAACCAAAGCAATCCGGATGATATCTCCCTCAATAATGCCCGCTTGACTTCATCCGCACAAGTAAATGCGGGCGGAACGGTTGATGTCTATGTTAAGCAATATTATTCCGGCGCATCAACAAACATTCCCGATGTAAAAGTCTCCTATTATCTCTCCGGCGACTGTCAATTGGATTCGGGGGATATTTTGCTTGGTTCGGATTTGTCATCGATCAATGCCAATCACCGCACGGAAACCGAAACGCATACGCTTACCATCCCAGCGGGAACGAGTGACGGAAATTATTATATCCTCTTCCATGCCGACGATGAAGATCTGGTTTCGGAAGTTACGGATCTGAACAATACGGTTTGCGTTCCCGTAACCGTCGGACAGGTGGCCGTGGAAAAATTCCGGTTGAAATCCCTCATAAGCATTTATCCGAATCCGACTAACGGAATCATATTTTATAAAGTAAAAGAAAATCACCCCATTATTTCTGCAGGAGTATATGACATATCCGGAAAGAAACTTATGTACTTCGACCGGCCGTCGGGAAAAATAGACATCTCGTCCCTGCCCGCGGGATTGTATCTGCTGCAATTCCGGGACGATAAAAATTATACGGCCGTATTCCGCATTATCAAGCAATAATTTGCCAATACGGGAAACAGAAATTTTTCTAACTTTGGAAAGCCAAATTGAAAACATGGACCTTCACCTGCTTGTTTCGGATTTTTTCAAAGCCGTTCCCATAGGTATCCTGTTGAGTTTGATAGGACTTGGACCGGTGTTTTTCGTCCTTTTGGAAACCAGTGCCACCAAAGGCGGCAGAGCGGCCATCGCACTCGACCTCGGTGTCGTTTTCGCCGATATGGTTTTCGTGCTCATAGCCTATTTAAGTAGTTACAAACTTTTGAAACAACTGACGAATCATCCGGCTTTATATCTCCTTGGCGGTATGATTATGGCCTTTTACGGCTTGGTGAGCATTATCCGGAAACCCAAGCCGGAAACCTTGGAAAATCCCACGGAAATCGAATTGCCGAAAAACAATTACCTCAACCTGTTTTTCAAGGGATTTTTCCTGAACTTTATCAATATCGGCGTATTGGCATTTTGGTTGGCGCTCATCGTTTTGTTCAGCCCTCAATTGGATATGAATCCCGTGCGTATTTTTGTGTTCTTCGGGGCTATTTTATTTTCCTATTTTCTGGTCGATCTGGGAAAAATTCTATTGGCCAAGCAGTTGAAAAACAAACTCACACCCAAGCATATTATGTGGATACGAAAAGGTATCGGCTTAATCATTCTGATTGGCGGGCTGTATGTAATTTATGAAGGTGTAACCGGTAACCAACACATCAACGACACCATCAGGACCATTCGATCTATCGATAAAAAGGATTTATAAAAAAATCGAGGCACCTAGCGGATTCGAACCGCTGTACGAGGTTTTGCAGACCTCTGCCTAGCCACTCGGCCAAGGTGCCTTGAATTGCGAAAGCAAAGATAAAAATATTTTTTATTCTTTTGACCTTTTCCCCGTATATATGATCTCGCTTTTGGCGATTTTTCCTTTCAAAGGCGGATGTAACTTGGCCAAGCGGACTTCCACCGTTTCCACTAGCGGAAAGTCGTTAAGAATTCTTTCTTTCAATCGCCAGGCCGCATTTTCCAACAATTTTGACGGCTTTTCCATTTCTTCGTAAACAGCCTGCAACAATTCGGCATAATTCACCGTATATTCCACCTTATCGGTACGTCCGGCTTTTTCCAAATCCAGCCCTATCCGTATCGTCACGCTAAATTCCGTTCCTGTCAACGACTCTTCGGGCAGGCAACCGTGACGGGCAAAAACGCGTATGTCTTCCAAGCGAATATAATCCATAAAAAATCCCGGCTTATAAAAAACCGGGACAAAGTTAATCTTTTTTATTTATCGAAACGGAATAATTACGCTTCCTTATTCTCGGCGTTATCTTCTTTTTTCTTGCCCAAAAGTTCCTTATCGATAATTTCTTCGTAAATATGTTCGGGCAATGCACCCACTTGCATCATAGGAGTTCCTTCCATAGGAATAAAAAGGATACTGGGAATATTGCGAATACCGAACATCGCTGCCAATTCGCGTTCGGCTTCGGTGTCCAATTTCCAAATTTTTACTTTCCCTGCATATTTCTCCGACAATTTTTCCATAATCGGTGCCACCATTTTACACGGCTGGCACCAATCGGCATAAAAATCAACAACGGCGGGGATATCGCCTTTGTATTTCCACTCTTTTTCGTTTTCGTAATCAAAGATTTGATCTTTGAATTTTTGTAGGGTAAGATGTTCTACTGCCATTTATTCGAATTTTTTAAAGTTGTGCAAAGATATAACAAATTCCGTGCCTTTTCAAGAGACTCTACCGTATAAAAACCATTTTGTCATCCGTTGACATATCCGGATAGAAGCGATAGCCCAATCCGTCGAAAGCTTTCAATTCTTCGGGATCCCGGATATCATTTTCGGCAATCCATCGCGCCATGGCACCGCGCGCCCGCTTGGCAAACAAACCCATGGTGCGCAATTTTCCGTTGCGGTTGTCCTTGAAATCAATATCGATCACCGGAGCATCGAGTTTTTTCCTGTCAACGGCATTGGCATATTCTTTACTGGCCAAAACGACAAGCGGCTCTCCGCCTAAGTCTTTATTAAGGAATTCCGTCACGGCATCACGCCAATATTCATACAAATCCGCCGCGCCGTCGGCGCCTATTTTCCGTTTCATTTCCAAACGATACGGCATAATCAGATCCAAAGGACGCAATATTCCGTAAAGCCCTGAAATTATCCGCACTTTTTCTTGCAATTTGTCCAATTTATCCTTGGGAAAAGTTTTGATATCCAAACCGCGATAGGTATCTCCGTTATACAAAAAAACGGCGGGATATTCACCTTGTTTATCCCATTGTTGAAATCGCTCATAATTCATTTCTGCCATTTTGTCGGAAATTTCCATCAATTCGGCAATGTCTTGCGGACGGAATTTTCTGAGCACTTCAACCAACTTGGCGGCTTTATCGACAAAAACCGGTTCCGTATAGGATAAATCTTCGGGAAAAACAGCCTTTTCATTCAACTTTTTGGCGGGAGAAAGAATCGCTTTCATCTCTCTTGTGGTTTTTATACAAAAATACAACCGCATCGACCTTTCCGGGGTCGTACGCCATAGAAATTAATTATCAATCAATTAATAAAATTGATAATCAAACCTACAAGCCGTTAAGCACTAAGCTTTCTCGGTGGGCGTCAAAACCGGTTGAGCGGGTGTTTGTTGGTGAACGGCCGGTTTTTCAATGGAAGAGCGACAATCCTCATAACTTCCGCAAGAGGATATACTTGCCATCATTACCGCTACGGCACCGAGATAAAG
>CAYUQW010000124.1:0-4924 GCA_964446985.1 uncultured Flavobacteriaceae bacterium | reverse complement strand
TGTATGATATGGCCGGAAACGTCAACGAATGGGTGGCCGACGTTTATCGTCCCATTATCGACGATCAGGCCAGTGATTTCGATTATTTCCGGGGTAATGTCTATACCAAAAAAGCTTTTGACGAAAATGGCCGTTTGGTAGTAATCCAAATGGATAGCATCCCTTATGATACTTTGTCCAACGGAAAAATCATTTATAAAGAATTGCCCGGCGCCCCCGCCAAAAAATTGGTTGACGAAAAAGAATTGTATCTGCGTCAAAACTTTACCAGGGCGGACAACCGTGATTATCGCGACGGTGATTTGGAATCTTCCCGTTATTATATCCTGAACAAAGAAGATGTGGAAGGCGACGATCAAAAACGTATGTACAATTCGCCCAAACATAAAGTTTATATGGATTCCCTGGACGGTAAATGGCAAATGGTACGTGAATATGACCGTAACAATAACCGCTCCACATTGATCGATAATGAAGTGCGTGTTTACAAAGGCGGTTCCTGGAAAGACCGTGCTTATTGGTTGCAACCGTCCAAACGTCGATTCCTTCCCGAATATCTCTCGACCAACGATATCGGTTTCAGATGTGCTATGTCGCGTTTCGGAAGGAAAACCATTAAAAAATCCTATCGAAGACCCTTTAACTAAAAATGAGCCGGGAATTGAAAAAATTCCCGGTTTTTTCCTATAATAAACACAATTGCGAAATTTCAGATGGGCAATAAATTATTGATTGTCGAATCGCCCGCAAAGGCTAAGACCATTCAGAAGTTTTTGGGCAAGGGATTTCAAGTGGCCAGTTCCTACGGTCATATAGCCGATTTGCCCGAAGACGAAATGGGTATCGATATCGAACACGGTTTCAAACCGCATTATATTATCACACCCGACAAAAAGAAAGTCGTCAAAAAACTTTCGGAACTCGCATCCGCGGCCGATGAAGTTTATCTGGCCAGCGATGAAGACCGCGAGGGAGAAGCCATAGCCTGGCATTTGAAAAATTTCCTGAAACTGGACGAGAAATATAAACGTATTGTTTTTCACGAAATAACCGAAAAGGCCATACAAAACGCATTGAAATCTCCCAGGGAAATTAATGAGAATCTTGTCAACGCCCAGCAGGCAAGGCGTGTTTTGGACAGATTGGTAGGTTATCGCCTTTCGCCCGTTTTGTGGAAGAAAATAAAAAAAGGTTTATCCGCCGGACGTGTTCAATCCGTTGCCGTTCGCTTGATTGTTGACAGGGAAAAAGAAATTAAGGCTTTTGTGCCGCAACGTTCATTTGCCACATCGGCGGAATTTCAAACCCTTGACGGTATCGTTTTGTCCGCCAAATACGAAGAAGAATTCACCGGTGAGAAACAGGTGGAGGAATTTCTGAAAAATCTTGCGGGCGCTTCGTTTGTTGTAAGTAATGTAGAAAAGAAACCCGGAAAACGCACCCCGCCGCCGCCCTTCACGACTTCCACATTACAACAGGAAGCCTCTCGAAAATTCGGGTTCCCGGTGAACAAAACCATGAAAATCGCCCAGTACTTGTATGAAAACGGGTATATAACCTACATGCGAACCGACAGTGTTCACCTTTCCGACGAAGCCATTGCCAAAGCCAAAGAGGTGATTACGCAACGTTGGGGCAAAAATTATTCCCATCCGAAACAATACAAAACCAAATCCAAAGCGGCACAAGAAGCCCACGAAGCCATACGGCCTACCGATTTGGCTTTGGAAAATCCCAATGAAACGGGAACCCGGTTGGACAGGGATGCTTTGCGCTTGTATCAATTGATATGGAAACGTACGTTGGCGTCTCAAATGACACCGGCCAAAATTGAACATACACACATTAACATTAATTCGGATAAAACCGGAGATGTATTTAAGGCAAAAGGCGAAACATTGGTTTTTGACGGTTTTATGCGACTCTACCAAAGTGCCGAGGAACAGGAAAACGCATCCCAATTGCCCAAAGTGCGACAAGGAGAAACATTGGAATTGGTGCAAATTGTCTCCAAAGAAAAATTTTCAAAACCTCCGGTGCGATATACCGAAGCTTCGCTGGTTAAAAAACTGGAAGAATTGGAAATAGGCCGTCCCTCAACCTATGCGCCGGTAATTAGCACTATCCAACGCAGGGGTTATGTGGTCAGGAAAAACATACCTGCATCGACACGGGAAGTCAAGGTGTTCCGCCTGAAAAACGATAAAATCTCATCCCGCCCGGCCAAAGAAAAATACGGCGCGGAAAAAAATAAACTTGTCCCGACCGATATGGGGTTTATCGTGACGGAATTCCTTACCGAACATTTTGCCGACATTATGGATTATCACTTCACGGCACAAGTCGAAGAAAAATTCGATAAAATTGCTTTGGGCAAATACAAGTGGCAGAAAATTCTGGAAGAATTTTATGCCAAATTCGAACCGATAGTCGAACGGGTGGAAAAACATTCCCGCAAGGCCAAAGGCGAACGCCTTTTGGGGACGGATCCCGACAGCGGCAAAAAAGTCTATGCCAAAATAGGCCCCTACGGTCCAATGGTTCAGTTGGGAGATTCCGCCGACGAAGACAAGCCGAAATACGCCTCCTTGCTACCCGGTATGTCTATCTTGGATGTTAAACTCGAAGAAGCACTGAAATTGTTACGTTTCCCGATAAAACTCGGCGTCTATAAACAAGAAGACGTATATGTCGGAACGGGTAAATACGGTCCGTACGTTCGTTATAAAAACAAATTTTACTCGATTCCTTCACACCTGAACGCCCTCGAAATGACTTTGGAAGATGCCGTTTCGGTAATTGAACAAAAAAACAAAACCGAAGAGCCCGTTGCCATGTACGAGGGGGATCCGGTATATATTCTCTCGGGCAAATACGGCCCGTACTTGAAATGGGGCAATCATAACATTAATATTCCTCGCAAATACAATCCGCAAACCTTGTCCGAGGAGGAAATTGTCAATTTAATTACGGAAAAACTGGACAAGGACCGTCAAAATACCCTTGCCGAATGGCCCGAAGAAGGATATGCCATTCGTAAAGGCGGATGGGGAAAAATATATGTTTATTCTCCCGGTAATAAGCGTAAATTATTACCGCGCGGTATGGACCCCGGGAAAGTAACTCTTGACGAAGTAAAAAAACTGTTTCGACGCTGATGTCCGTTTATCATTTTCCGGTACAACGACAGCAATTCCGCGGCGGTATTTTTTACGATTCGGTATTTATGCCCGTATATCCCGATGCCGAGGAAACGAAAAATGCCGAAGTGGTGTTTTTTAGCCTGACAAGTGAACGTAACAAACCTGCTGCGGAACAATGGAGACAGCATCTTTCGGCATTATCGGGTGCTCCTTTTGAGGGAATGTCCGTGGCGGATTTGGGCTATTATGTTTATGAAGATACGGCCGGAGAAGACTTTTTCCCTCCTTTGATGGAAAACATCCTGGCTTTCGTGAAGGGGCGTTTGTTTGTGATTACCGACAGACCGGACTTTCTTAACCGGTTGATTGACTTGTCGGAAAATGAAATCCGGATATCCGTTTTTACGCCGTACATTCGTTATTACGGATCTGAATACGAATCATCCGTACCCGATTTTATAAAAATGAGCGAATCGGAAAAGTTGAAAAATCTCTCTCTGATAGGTATTCAAAATTATTATCTATCGTATGAAGATATACGTTTTCTCCAAAAGAATGATAATATCGAATATCTTCGTTTGTCTGAAATAACGAAAAATGTAGATGAAATCGAGCCTTACATCCGTCATGCCGACGTGGTAGCGATTTTACCCGCATCGATTGAAACAAAAGCACATTTTGTTCCGTTGGGCATTTCTCCCGCCGACATATTGAAGTCGGTATATTTCTCCGCTTTGTCCCCCTTAAACAAGCAGTTTTGGATAGGAATGCATAGCACATCTCTGTCGCTATCGGCGCTGATGTTTTGGCATTATTTGCGAGGGACTTATAATAAAATTTCTGATTTTCCGTTTATCAAACGAACAAAATTGAAAAAAATCACCGTGCAAAAAAATAACCTAAAAAAGCGTTATTTTTTTAATCCCATAACCGGTCGATACTGGGTTGAAGAACCGGGAAAAAGCCGGTCTGTTGAAGGGTTGTTGCCTTGTACGGAAAAGAATTATGTTTTTTTTAAGCAATACGGGCAAGTTTTGAAAAATGATAATCAATTGTTTTAAAAGCATATAAAAAAATTTTTGATTAAATGTGGAAAAAAATTGATATATTGCACGCTCAAAATAAAGTGAGCAATCATTACCTCAAAAGAACAAAGAAAAATAAGTTTCGCATGAAGAAAATCATCATCCCGTTACTGGTGGCAGCGCTTGTGCTGTCATCTTGTGGAAGTCCCAACAAAAGAGGAGAAATCATAGGTGTAAGAGGAAAAAAATGGTATCCCTATCAGCCTTACGGAATGGTTTTGATTCCGGGCGGAGCATTTGTGATGGGAAAACAAAATGAAGACAAAGCCTATTCCATCGATGCACCTGCCAAGACCGTTACCGTTCATTCGTTTTATATCGATGAGGCTGAAATAACCAATGCCAAGTACCGTGAGTTTGTCAATTATGTTCGCGATTCCATAATCCGGACACGCTTGGCCAAAATGGTGGAAGACGAACAAATTACAGGTAAAAAGGGAATTGCCCGTTATGCCTACAAAAGTTTGGATACCGCCCGTAATGCCTACAACAGGTATATGATCGACACCTATGGCGGTATCACCTATGAAGATGCCGAGACGGCAGGCAAGCGTCTCAATTGGAAAGTACCTCTTATATATAATAGGAATAAATTCCCCGACGAGTATTATGCGGAGGTAATGGATTCGCTTTATTTGCCCCTTAAAGAAACACCCGACGGTGAACGTATGTTCGATGTAAAACAATTTACCTACC
>CAYUQW010000123.1:0-4931 GCA_964446985.1 uncultured Flavobacteriaceae bacterium | reverse complement strand
AAATTGTGCCGTTGGTGACGGAATTTATAATACTTTATTTTTTGTCGTTGGTTTACGAAGTATTCGTCTTGTACGCAAAACCTGAAAAATAAAAAAGGCACATTATAATGCGTGCTTTTTTCCGAATTTAATGCTAAACACTATACCCCTGTTATTTCAAATGCGACAACACATCGCCGTAATCAGGTTCCTGTGTAATTTCGGGTACCAATTGGGTATAAATGACCTTTCCGTCCTCATTAATGACAAATACCGCCCGCGCATAAAGATTTTCAAGGGGTCCGTCGATTATTTCAACGCCGTACTTCCGGCCGAAATCATATTGACACTTGTATCCCGAAAGATTGATAACACGATCGATACCTTCGCTCGTACAAAAACGTTGGTGGGCAAAAGGCAAGTCTTTGGAGATGGCCAGAACAACCGTGTTGTCCATACCGGCAGCCAATTCGTTAAACTTGCGAACCGACGCGGCACAAACAGGCGTATCCAAGCTTGGAAAAACATTCAAAACCACTTTTTTACCTGCAAACTCATCCAAGCGACGGTCACGCAATTCGGTATCGGTAAGGAGAAAATCCGGCGCCTTATCGCCCGGCAAAGGTATATCTCCGCTTGTGTGCACCAAATTTCCTTTTAATAAAACTTCAGCCATATTTCTTCTGTTTCCGACAAATATGCGCAACAAAAGTTACTATGAGAAAACTTTGTGATAAAATTTGTTTATAATTATCATAAATAAATTTTATTTATTGAATTTCAGTCCTCCTTTTAAGTGTTTGAAGAAATCGTCTTTTTTATTTTTCGAAAGCGGAATATTTGTATCATCTTTCATTACGATATATCCTTCATGCAAATAAGCCGTTACATAATTTATGTTGATGATATGGGATCTATGAACCTGAAAGAAATGTTTTCCGCCGAAAACTTCACGGAATTTTCCCAAATTGTACGAACTGAGTAACTCCCTTCCGTCCTCACAGAATATTTTGGTATAACCGCCGGCACCTTCCAATCGCATAACCGATTCGGGCTTAATGAAAAGGTAACCATCCGTAGTCGGTATGGAAATAAATTCTGTTTTATCCTTTAACAAATCCAGCAAATGTCTGTTGTGTTCCAGTGCCTTTTTTTTATCCAAATTATCTATGGCCTTTCGCACGGCTTCCTCCAATTCTTCATTATCAATGGGTTTGAGTACATATCCGATGGCGGCATGTTTGATGGCCCTGATGGCATATTGATCGTATGCGGTAACGAAAATGACTTCGAATTCGGGATTTTCCAGCGCCGACAGAAGGTCAAACCCGGTCATTCCGGGCATTTCAATGTCGAGGAACACCACATCCGGTTGGGTTGTTTTGAGAAATTCAAGGGCTTTTTCGGGTGAAGTAAAGCCTTGCAAATAATTGGCTCCGGGGAACATTTTTTTCATTTTGTTCTCCAAATTTTTTACGGCCTTTTTTTCATCATCAACAATTATGTAGCTGAACATAATTTTATTTTTTTCGTATTACAAAAGTTATTCTCGTGGAAAACCGGTCGTCTGTTTCCGATACGTCTTCTATCGTATAGGCAATTTGCCATTTCCCCGAGTCGTTGAGCAGACGTATGCGTTCACGTAAAATTTCCCCGGAACGCGAAAGATGTTTTCTCAAAGATTTTTTCTTCAATTCCATCGCTTTTTTCAGCCCGATACCGTCATCGGAGATGATAACCGTGAAGGTTTGGTCGTTCATTCGGCTAATTTCCAAGCGGATCGTTCCCGGCGTTTCCTTATGAAAAATACCGTGATTGATGGCATTTTCCAAAACAGGCTGAAGCAACATCGAAGGAATCATCGTGTTGTTTAAATCAAGATGGGGATCGATAACTATTTCATAATTCAATTTATCGTCGAAACGCATCTTTTCGAGTGTCAAATAGGATTTCAACAAGGACAATTCCTCGGACAACGGGATGGATTTTTGACGGGTCGTTTCGAAAATCATACGAATCAAACGGGAAAATTTCACCAGATATTTCTCGGAGAATTTCAGTTTTCCGTCATTAAGATAATATTGTATGGCATTGAGAGAATTGAAAATAAAGTGCGGATTCATCTGACTGCGGAGAGCGTGTAACTCGTGTTCCACCATGGTTTTTTGCATTTGCAAACGCCTTTCGTGCTTGGCAATTTCGTAGCGTCTCACCCATAAAAGCAAAAAAATCATCCCTCCGAGAAACAAAAGCACAAAACCGATCTTTGCCATAGTGGTTTGCCACCAAAGGGGTAGAATTTCAATAGGTAAGGTTTTTACTTTTTCTTGCCCGTAAGGCGATACGGCCATCACCTCCAACCGGTATTCACCGGGTTTGAGATCGTTCCAAGCAATGGTGGTTCCCCCTGTTTTTCTCCATGAATTTTGCACCGGCAACAGGCGCATGAGATAATCATATTGTTCCTGTCCGGAAAAATCCAAAATGCCGAATTTTACCGACAATATTCCGTTTTTTTGATATTTGGCACGTAAGGGAACGGTATTGAATTCTTTGTCGCCGTAAGTAACCGACTTGAAATAGAGATTTTCCAAGGTCGCCGGCTCGTCATGAATTAATGTTACGGAAGCAATCCCTTGGTTGGAAGCGGAAAACAAACGACCGTCGGCAAAAGTTATTTGATTGACCAAATCGGATATCAACCCGTCATATTTTCTGTAAATTCCCAGAAATTTATATCCTCCGTTTCTATTCCTATGATAAGCAAAACCGCCGCGATTGGTGGCAAACCATATCGTATCGTTTCGGGCGGTAATGTCCGTTACGATGGTATTGCGTAACCGCTCGTCCAGTAATCGCAGCGAATCCTTACCGGATACGAAAACACCCTTCCCGTCCGTTCCGACGAAAAGATTATCCTTGGCGGCATATAATGACAAAACGGGTGTAACGACGGGATAATGGGGCAATGTTACCGGGAAAATCGTATCGTTAACAAAACCGTACAAACCGGAAGCGGTACCCAAATAAATAGTGTCTTGTTTTCCGGTCAGAGCGTTTATGTTCAACATCTTGTAAGATTTCAATATGCGAAAAGTCGTGTCGGTTATAATCATATCGCTTGTACGCGTAATCAAATAACGATTACCGAAACGTACCATTTTTTTCCCGTTAATTTCAATAGGAATCATCTTGCCGTTTCTAATTTCATACAATTTCCATTGACCGAGCAAAAAGAATCTGCCGGAAGGATCCTTGTATATATCGAAAATATATTTTTTATAGGGAATATACATTTCGAAAACATCCTTTGCCGGATTATATCGATACAACCCTTTCCCTATGGAAGAAGCATACAGGTCCGAATCCAATCTTTTGATGAAATTTATCTGATGTCCTTGTAAGTAATAAGACGTTTGTTCATAAGATCGGGGTATGAAATATATGCCGTCATTGTAAGTAGCCAGCCAATAATTACCGCGATGATCCTTGAATGTTTGCATAACGTTCTTGCCGGGAAGAAAAGTTTTTTTGTCAGCGAACCGGTAATTCCGTCCCAGCCGGTACCAGCTTCCCCGATAGGAAATCTGAATGCAGGAATCCGAAGAAACTACTCGTAAAAAAGTCAGTTTCTCCGTGGAAATATTATCAATATGACGGAGTTGTTTGTCTTTGAGATTAAAGAAATAAAGTTTGTCCCTCATCCGGAAAGTGATTAGACTGTCATTTATTTGCCCGCGCATAAAACTTTGGCCGGGAGGAATCCGTACGGTTTTTTTCAGATTGAAATTTTTATCACATAAAAAGAGATACCCCTTTCCCGAATATAATAAATATGCAAAACCGGGATGTAAAACCGGAACGAAAAGACTCACACTATCCCTATCCATCACTTTGGGGATCGTAGTGGAAACCCATTGGTTTCCTACGAAGTCAAACCGTTTTTTTTCGGATGTAAAACTTATTCGTCTCTTGTCGGTTGAAATAGCTTGCGGATAAACCTCCACACTATCGGGCAAGGGAAAATTATATACGGAATCACGAAGAATGTAACCTAAACTTTTTGAACGGGAAAAATACCATAATTTACCGTTTTGCGTAATCGTAAAATACCATATATCATTGGTAGGCAGTCCGTTTCGTGTTGTAAAGGTAACAAATTCATTCCCGTCGTACCGGGTCAATCCGCGATCGGTGGCAATCCAGATAAACCCGTATTTATCCTGTCCTATTTTGTAAATCCGCGCCGAAGGCAAGCCGTCGTCCGGCGTGAAATGCCTGTACCCCTGGGCCGATAACCCCAAGGGCACAAGCAACCAAACAACCGCTACCAATATTACACCTGATTTTTTCACTTTATTTCTTTCATACGGGTTTAGACAAAAATAAGGTTTTTAATTTCAATGAATTATTTTGCCGCATTTCTCAACCAATAAAAAGGGCCGGCTTGATTGATAATCCAAGTATCGTCTTTCCGCCAACACTTTCTCTTTGTCATTTTAGGTAAAATAACAACGCCGTTCCAATTCTGCAGATTACCTGTCCGGTTAACATCGGACGGCGAATAGCCGTAAGCCGTCGTCGGATGTCCCGTTATTGACACGAAGTCGTTTTTCGTATTATACCGAGCGTACAATCCCGTAGCCGTCGATTTTCCTCCTATGACCAATATATCGAAAGCATGCTGTTGTGTTTTTAGGGATACCGTGGTCACAAGAAACAAGCATAAAACGGAAAAAATCCCGGCAGGTTTCATTAATAAATAAATTTTAAGGATCAACACCAACAAAGTAACCCAAAAAAAACCTTTGAGCAATATGCATTCGACGAACAGCCCTTCCGGTTTGATAAAATGCCCGTTTGGTTTGACGAAAGTTAAAATCAGCTTCCGGCGATGAAACGTATATTCCGCATCAAGCCTTTGTATCCGGTTCTTTGGACGGCCGAATGTT
>CAYUQW010000122.1:3721-4950 GCA_964446985.1 uncultured Flavobacteriaceae bacterium | reverse complement strand
AATGAGAAAAAAAATATTCCTTTTATTTTTTAGCATTGGGTTTTCGCTGGTTGCGCAGCAAAAAACCATCGTCGTACTCGATTCGGTATCGGGTTTCCCTATCGACGGCGTGCAATTGCAATATGACGGGAAAACCTTTCATGCCGGCAAGGACGGAAAAATCTCTTTTCCGCTTGGCAAAGAAACCCGCGGAATGCTTACCGCAAGATATTATAAGCCGAAATATATCGATTTAAAAAGGGTATCCGATACGGTTTTTATGGAATCTGTCGTATCATTGACAGACACTTTGGTCATAGAGATTTCAGCCGGTAAAGCCAAGAAAATCAAAATCAAAAAGAAACACGGACCATCGGCCTATTTTTGCTTTGATTCCACCGTTCGTTACGATATGTTTTTTCATATTACCGATACTAACCTCATCGGAAAATATTACCTCAAAAAAATATCGTTAAGCTTAACTCGGTTAAGGCGTTTTACAAACGGGATTTATAAAATTTCCTGGTATAAGCAAAAGGACGGAAAAACCGAACTTTTTCAACAGGAAGAACAAACGATTAATTACAGGAAAGACAAAAGATTGGATATTTTTGCACCGGAGGAATTTCTTTTGGACGGACAACCTTGGGTCATTTCTTTTGAAGTGGAAGAAGCCGTTTCCGCCAAAAACAAAAAACAAAAGTGTTTGCCGTTCAACGTATTGGGAACCTCGCATGGTATTCGAAAAGTTCAAGGAGTGGATGTTTTCATAAAAATTGTTCCCCGAACATTTCCTACAAATTATTATTTGATAAAAAGCAATTGGCCGGATAACCGCAGTATTAAACCTGTAAATATGTTATTATTTTTAGAAAAAAAGAAAACGGCACAACAGTAGTACGGTGAAATAATCCAGAGGTTCATCAAGAAAGAAGAAACAAAATTTTGATTGACGGTAAACCCCGGTTGATAACTTTTGAAGTGCTTGAAGCCGTAAATCGACAAAATCAGAAATTAAAAAACCTTACCGTTAACCATAAAACTAAGCGATTTTGATAAAGTTAATAAGATAAAAACGTATTTTAAGGTGCAAAAGAAAAACTATCCATTGGATTTTAGGCAAATACTGAAATCATACGAACCGGAAAACCCTAAAACCAAAAGAATTCCTTCCGAATTAGATCTGATTCTACCGGGAAAATCAATAAAATCATCATGTAATCCCTGATTTCTCCGGGCAGACTCAAAAA
>CAYUQW010000122.1:0-3621 GCA_964446985.1 uncultured Flavobacteriaceae bacterium | reverse complement strand
TACAACTATGCGTAAGAACTTTTTCTTTTGGATTCTTGTTTTGTTCGAAGCAATTATTTTTTATGCATTCGTATCGGAAAAAATATCCGTTATTACTTTTTTATTATTAACCGCCGTTGTGATTTTGAATGAAACCATTTTGATTATGTATTATCAAAAGAAAAACAAATAAACAGAAAGTCCCTATCAAAAAACATGGAGAACGACATGAAAAAAATACTTGTTCTAATACTAATAACCATATTTACCGGTGTTTACGGACAAAACAAAATGCTTGTCAATGCCCAAATAAAAGCGGAATATCTTTGTTCTTTTTTGATTGACACTACGGATACCTATTCCCTGCAAAACGAAATGCAGACGGTTCTGCTGGATACCGTCAACAAAAGGCAGGTGTTTTTGCCCGAAGGAAAATTCAGAAAAGACTCCCTTTTCCAAAACAACGGAGATTTGACAACAATGGTTAATAATTTTTCCCGTTTCCGCTCCATTATTCCCTTTGCGGTTTATGTGGACGAGCACTCCCGGCAGGCAATAGTCACTGCTGATGTCATTAAAAACGAAAAGGTCTTTTATCGCGAAACTTATCGCCAACCCCAATGGACCCTGACCGACAGCACAAAAATTTGGCATAATGTTGTGTTGAAAAAAGCCACTACACATTATAAAGGAAAAGATTGGACGGCTTGGTATGCCCCTTCGATACAAATTCCGGCGGCACCTTACAAATTCAAAGGCTTGCCCGGATTGGTCGTCCAGCTTTATGATAAGAAAAAATTCTATGAATATACATTGCAAAAATTGGAAAAAAAGCCTGTCACATACATTCTCGATTTGTCAGAAGGGCAAGAAATTTCTCCCGTAAACTTTTTTAGAGAAGCCTTGAAAACAAGTCAAAAGGCGGCATTGATGTATTTGAGTAAATTCAAAGTAAAAATCCAAACCAAGGACGGCAAAGAAATATCGCCTCAAGCAAAAAAGATTCGATTTAATAATGAAATCGAGTTGTATTAAACTTGTCCTTTTTCTTGTAGGGATATTATCCTTCCCCGGACTTCTTATCGCACAGGAAACATACAAGGCAAAGGTTGTCGATACGTTAAAGAATCCTGTCCGGGATGCTTCGGTTATTCTTAAAGACACGAAAAACCGGGTTGTCAGTTACGATCTGACGAATGAAAACGGCTATTTTACGCTCAAAATTCCTGCAACCGGAGATACCTTATATATTTTTATCCGGAAATCAGGTTACAAATCCTTGAAAAAAAGCCTGAAAAAAGGTTTTTTCCCACCAGAATACATCCTCAAACCCTGGGAGGAAACGCTAGGTGATATTGTCATTACGGAAAGTGCCGTCAGAAAAAAAGGCGACACCGTTATTTACAGCGCCAAGTCGTTCCTAAGCCGGAACGACGCGGTTGTAGAGGATTTACTGCGAAAATTGCCCGGTATTACCGTTTCGGAAGACGGCACCGTCTCATATATGGGAAAACCGGTCAATCATTTTTTCGTCGAAAACTTGGATATGACCGGCGGACGCTATCAACGAATCACCAAACGACTGCAAGCCGATGCCGTAAAATCGGTGCAACTCATCGAAAATTACAATGAAATCAAAGCCCTTGCCAAAAAACATACCGGTCAGGTGGCGCTAAATCTGATACTTAAAGACAAGTTTTACAAAGTTTTATCGGTCAAAGCCGAACTCGAAGAACGAATGAAACACGGGCTGATCGAACCCGATTTTATGGTATTCGGCAAACGGCGGCAAGCGGGAATAAATGTCAACCTGAATAATGCCGGCCAAACAAGTGACGACCGGATTTTAAGCTTGAACATAACCGATATTCTGGCCGGATTCACACCCCACGACTACCGGATAGACCGAACAAGCGTAGATAACGTGCCTCCTTTACAGGGGAACAAAATGTTCATTCGTTACAACCTGAACAACTCAAATCAACTTAGATCGGATCTTTCGTATCTTTTGCTTACCCGCTCGAACAATCAGTTTCGCATAAATACCTATTTTTCCCGCAAGCAAATTTTCTTGAAAAACAAACGGCGCTACCAATTTTTATCCGGACTTCAAATTCCTGAAATCCTCGAAACGACCACAGGAAAGCATACGGAAAATACGGGAGAAGTGGAAATAAGCTACACCGTTGACAAACCTGAAAAATATTTCAAAAACCTGACGAGATTCCGTCTCTCCGGTGACGATTATCAAAATTTGTTTAGCCGGAACCAATCCGCATCTATTGAAGATATACAAAAACCGTGGTTCTATTTCAAAAACAACCTTCGTACAGTGCTTCCTCTCGGAAAGGGACGGCTTGAAACCAACCAATTGCTGGAAATTAACCGCTCCGGACAAAGCTACGGGCTCAATCCCATACTTTTTGCCAATGCCTTATTCCAAACAGACGATACTGTATTGCAACGGATAAAATACAATCTGACGAGTTTCAATCAACATATCAAATGGCACCGGCCGTTCAAAGCGGGGATGGTTTTCTCCTTGCCTTCGATTACCTACGGATTTCTGCAATACGACATCGCATCCCGTATGCGCCTCAACGGAATAACGCTTACGGCGGACTCGCTGCGGAATGATTACCGGATAAGGAACCATAAAATCATACTCAATCAGACGGTTGAAAAAAGAAAAAAACACTTTTTTGTGCGTTTAAATTTCCCTTTATATGTGAGATCTTTTCTTATTACCCGCATAAAAGACCGGAAAAAAACAAAAATCTTTCGTTTGAACTGGCAACCGGACCTTTTTATCAAATATTCGACCGGAAATTCTACCCATACCTTCGGATTTCGCTATCAAAACATCATTACGGAACTTCCGCAATCGCTTCCCGGATATATCTTGGTCAGCCGGCGGCGTTTGGAAAGCGGCGAAGTTTTCATCAGCGAAAAATCCGCCTATAATTTTTTTCTCAACTTTGATCGTTTTAATTACATCAAAGCCTTCAATATAAGCCTGAGACTGAACTACACCTTCGGGACGGACAAGCAAATTCCCCGTTATAATCTGAATACTGCGGGATTTTATTCCGTCGAATATCTCAATCAAAAGGCACCCTACACCCGGCAAAGCCTGTCCCTGAATGTCCAGAAATTTTTTAATGAGCCGGATATATCCGTAAAAGGCTCGTATATGTTCACTTATCTGAAAAACTATCAAATCCGCAACGGCGAAAAATTACCCGTTTTCCGGAATAACCACAATGCAAACCTCAGTGTCCAAGCCGATGTACGCTCATATCGTCTCGGGTTGAATTTCGATTATGCCCTAGGCGACTTGTCTTTTAAGAATACAAGATTTACCAACCGTATTTTTACTTTGAAATCCTCGCTAACCAAAAATTTAAACAAAAAATTCTCCCTGAAAGCAGGTATTTTTTATATGAAAAACACAAACCGGTCTTTCCGCTCGGATTTAACCGCCGCAAATCTTACGTTTCAATGGAAAACTTCCGCCAAATCACAGGTATATTTGCGAATGAACAATGTTTTCAACCGAAATCAATATGTAATTTTTTCCGGGGATTTGTATTCCATAGGTGAAGAACGTTATTTCCTTCGGCCGCGCGAGATATTTCTCGG
>CAYUQW010000121.1:0-5119 GCA_964446985.1 uncultured Flavobacteriaceae bacterium | reverse complement strand
AAGCAGATCGACAGTTTGCAAAGGAAATTGATAAAAATCGAGAAAAAACTGCGCGACAGTATCAATCCCGCCGACATTCCCTTGGTCCGCACGGATACGGCCAAGCTTACCGAATTCAAGCACTATATCGACGTACAAGGTTCGGTCAAATCGGACGGAAACATTAATGTAATTCCCGAGTTTGCCGGTGAAGTGGTAAAAATCTATAAAAATCCCGGCGACAAAGTCAAAAAAGGGGAGGTGATTATGAAAATCGACGATAAATTGCTGCGGGATCAAATTGCCGAATTGCGCACGCAATATGCCCTGGCCAAAACGGCTTATGAGCGTCAGGCACGATTGTGGAAACAAAAAATCGGGTCGGAGATGGCGTATTTGCAGGCCAAAACCAAGAAAGAAGCCTTGGCGCGTAAACTCAATACGCTTTACACGCGTTTGAAAAAAGCCAATGTAAAAGCACCTATTTCCGGCACGGTTGACGATATTATGATCAAAGAAGGCGAAATGGCGGGGCCGGCACGTCCCGTGGCCCGTATCGTCAATTTGGACAAGGTGTATATCGAAGCGGACGTATCGGAAAAATATTTGAAAAACATTACCAAAGGCAAACCTGTGGCGGTGGAGTTCCCGACCTTGGGGGTTACCGAACGGGCCAAAATAGATTTTGTCGGAAATTTTATTCATCCGAACAACCGTACGTTTAAAATCAGGATTTATTTGCCCGGGAAAAAAGGTATTTACAAGCCGAATTTAACCGGAAAAATCAAAATTGCAGATTATACGAATCCGAAAGCCTTTGTATTGCCCGTTTCGTTGGTGATGCAGGACGAGACCGGTAAGAATTACGTGATGATCGCCGTACCTGCAAAGGATAAAAAAGATACCTATACGGTGAAAAAGCGTTATGTGGAAACCGGTTATACCTATGGCGACCAATTGGAAATCAAATCGGGATTGCAACCCGGGGATTTGGTGATTGTCACCGGTGCCAGGGGATTGAGTGACGGAGATTTGGTGCGTATTCAAACAAAAACGGAAGAAAATGAGTAAGAAAACCAAAAGCATATACAAGACCTTTTCTTTGACCGATTGGGCTTTGAAAAACGAAAGTACGGTCAAGGTTATCATTGCCATTTTGGTGATCGGCGGTCTGATGGCTTATGTCTCGATGCCGCGGGAATCGTTTCCGGATGTGGCTGCACCCGAAGTTTTCGTTACGACGCCTTATCCGGGCAATTCCCCTAAGGATATCGAGAATTTGATCACGCATCCGTTGGAATTGGAAATAAAGAAAATCAAAGGTATCGACGAGGTAAAATCCTATTCCAAGCCCGGTTTTTCGAGCATTGATGTCAAATTTAATTTCAATGTCGATCCCGACAAAGCTTTATCGGATGTGAAGGATAAAATCGATATTGTAACGGGCGACAAGGATTGGCCTTCGGACGTGCCGTCGGACCCCAAGGCGCAAAAGCTGGATTTTTCGGAGATGAAGCCCATAATGAATATCAACATTTCGGGAAATTATTCCGAGGTGCAGCTGAAAAAATACGCCGAAGATTTACAGGATGCCATTGAAGCTTTGCCCGAAATATCGGCGGCGGACATACGCGGCAGTCGCGACCGGGAAGTGGAAGTGGCCGTCGATCTGAATGAGATGATAAGCCGGAATATCAGCTTCCGGAGCATACAAAATGCGATTAAGAATAACAATTTGACGGTTTCGGCCGGCAATATCAAGGAAGACGGCGTTTTGCGCAATTTGCGTGTGGTGGGCGAAATTAAAAATCCGTCGGAATTGGAAAACATTATTATTCGCAAAGCCAAAGATAAAGTAACTTATTTGCGTGATATTGCCACGGTGCGTTTCAAGCCCGAAGAAGCCGAGAGTTACGCCCGCGAATTCGGCCATCCCGTGGTAATGTTGGATGTGAAGAAGCAAAGCGGTGCCAATCAAATCAAAGCCGCCGAAAAAATCGCCAAGATTATCAAGGAGTTCAAACAAACGAAATTTCCCAAGGACCTGCACGTAGCCATCACCAACGATTTGAGCGACCGCACCAAAAAACAGGTTTCCAATTTGGAAAACAGTATCATTATGGGGATGATTTTGGTCGTGTTGGTGTTGATGTTCTTTATGGGTTTCCGCAATGCGATGTTTGTAGGGATTGCCATTCCCCTGTCGATGCTGATGTCGTTTTTGATTTTGTCGATGGCGGGAATTACGCTCAATACGATGGTTTTGTTCGGTTTGGTGCTGGCATTGGGAATGTTGGTGGATAACGGGATAGTGATTGTCGAAAATATTTACCGTTACCGCCAGGAAGGATACGGTCCGTTCGAATCGGCACGTTATGCCGTAGGAGAAGTGGCTTGGCCCATCATTGCTTCGACGGCAACGACCGTGGTGGCTTTCATTCCTTTGGCGTTTTGGCCCGGCATTATCGGTAATTTTATGCAATATTTGCCCATCACCTTGATCGTGGTGTTGAGTTCGTCCCTTTTCGTGGCGCTTGTCGTCAATCCGGTATTGTCGGCATTATATATGAAAACGGAAGAGAAAGCGCAGGCGCCGGGAAAAGTTGTCAAACAAGCCGTTATATTCCTGATAGCGGGCCTTGTCTTTTTCGGATTGCGTTACGGTTTGCATCCGGCCGATGAACGGATTGCAGGATTGCTCAATGCTTTGGGATTATGGTTTGTATTGTGGGCATTATGGAAGCTATTGTATCACTTCGTATTGATCGGCACTTTCCGGTGGTTCCAGGAGGTTTTTCTGCCTTGGTTGGAAAATGTGTACGAGCGTACCATTCGTTTCAGCCTGCGCGGGCGGAACAGTTATTGGATCTTTTTATCGACGGTGGGTTTGTTGATTTTGGCTTTTGTACTGCTGAAATTATTCCCGTTGCAGAGGTCGTTTTTTCCCAATACACAGCCCAATCAGATTTATGTCTATATCGAATTTCCTTCGGGAACCGACATTGAACCTGTCAATGAGTTTACCAAAAAAATTACGGGAAAAATCCGGGATTATTTCAAGAAAAACAAGATTGAATATGTTGTCCGTTCCATTGTGGAACAAGTAGGCGAAGGCACGGGCGATCCGCGAAAAGGCGTGCAGGGAAAAACACCGAACAAATCGAAAATTATCATTGATTTCGTCGATTTTGACCACCGTGTAGGCGTGAGCACGTCGAAAATTATGAATGATATCCGGAAATTGTTCAAATCCTATGCAGGCATTAAAATTTCGGTGGATAAAGACCAGCACAAACCGCCGATGGGGGCGCCTATCGATTTGAAACTGTACGGCGACGATTACGACCGGTTGTTGGAAGTGGCGCACAAGGTCAAAAAATATATCGATGATGCACATATCCCGGGAATTGAGGATTTGGAGCCGGATGTGGAAAAAAACAATCCCGAACTCAATATTTACGTGGATAAAGAAAAAGCCGGTTCTCTCGGTATTTCGGTCGGACAGGTGGGAATGGCCTTGCGTACGGCGGTTTACGGAAGCGAAGCCGATACCTATAAATACCGTGACGACGATTATCCCATTAACGTACGTTTGGCCCCGCAATACCGCTATGACCGCAACAGCCTGTTGCAACAGCGCATTGTTTACAGGGACCGGCAGACGGGAAAATTGGTAAGCGTTCCCATATCGGCCGTAGCGGAAATGAAGCCCGCCGTATCGTTCAATTCCATTAACAGAAAGAATTTGAAACGTGTCATTTCATTGACCTCCAATGTGTTGGAAGGTTACAATGCCAATGAAATCGTCGGAAAAATCAACGAGTTGCTCAAAGCTTATCCTTTCCCCGACGGCATAACGTATAAATTCGAAGGCGAACAAAAGGAAATGAAGAAAAATATGGCCTTTTTGATGCGCGCTCTGATGATTGCCGTGTTTATGATTTTCCTGATTTTGGTGATGCAGTTCAACTCGATGAAAGTGCCGGGAATCATTATGGTAACGGTTGTTTTGAGTATGATCGGCGTTTTGTTCGGGCTTATCGTTACGCGCGCGGAATTTATCGTGGTAATGACGATGATCGGCATTATATCATTGGCGGGAATTGTGGTGAACAATGCCATTGTCCTGATCGATTATACCAACCTGACCATACGCCGTAAAAAGGTCGCGCTGGGAATTCCCGAGAATGAGAAACCGCATTTGGGTATTGTTGCCGAAAGTATTGCCGAAGCGGGGAAAACACGACTACGCCCGGTTTTGCTTACGGCCATTACGACGATTTTGGGATTGATACCTTTGGCTTTGGGGATGAATATGGATTTTATCGGATTGTTTGCCCGCTTCGATCCGGATATCTATATCGGCGGAGAGAACGTGGCTTTCTGGGGCCCGTTGGCCAAAGCCGTTATTTACGGATTGACGTTCGCCACCTTTTTGACTTTGGTCGTGGTGCCGTCGATGTATTATATTTTGTTTAGGTTTAATCACCCCAAAGCGCCTGAAGAAATCCAAGAAGAAGTTTAATCGTATTTATTTTGTTATGCGTAAAAAATGTCGTTGCACGAAGCAGCGACATTTTTTCTTTCGCGACTGCATTTTTGTCCTTGTTTTTTACAAAAAAATGTCAAAAAGTCCGATTTAAAGGGCTGGTATTTAATTTGTTATATCGAAAGTGACTAACCAATAAAAAAGTAAAAAAATGACAGCAATAGTACGTAAACCCGTTAAAGATCCGATGTTGGCATTGTTCGACGAATTTTTCGGATCGATGGTTCCGAAATTCGAAAATCAAATGGGACGTTTGGTAGTGCCCGCCGTTAATATCATTGAAGACGACAAAGGCGTGGAAATCGATGTGGCCGCTCCCGGCTTGAAAAAAGACGATTTCGATATCAAAATCGAAGACAATATCCTGACGGTTTCCGTCCATAAGGAAGAAAAGAAATTGGACGAAGGCGCCAATTATATCAAAAAAGAATTCGGTTACGAAAGTTTCCAACGTTCGTTCACGCTTCCCGACAATATTTTCAACACGGAAAAAGTGGAAGCCAAGTATCAGGACGGCGTTTTGAAAATCTATATTCCCAAGCTGGAAGAACAACAAAAGAAAGTGAAGAAAATCAGCGTAAAATAAGGCGG
>CAYUQW010000120.1:0-5181 GCA_964446985.1 uncultured Flavobacteriaceae bacterium | reverse complement strand
AGCCCGGCTAAGACAAAATCATTCATACGGCAAAGTCTGAAACAAATATCACAAAAGAATTCAAGTTAGACAAATTTAGGATAAAAACGTAATTTTGTCCCGTTATGATTATGCGAATCGACATTCTTTCGGCTGTTCCCGGCCTCTTGGAAAGTTTCGTGTCACATTCTATCGTCGGGAGGGCGCGTCAAAAAAAACTGGTGGATATCCGTTTGCACGATTTGCATGATTTCGGCTTGGGAAAATACCGTCAAATCGATGATTATCCCTACGGTGGAGGTGCGGGAATGATTCTGCGTCCCGAGCCGGTGGCGGAATGGATCAAGCATTTACAAAAAGAGAGAGATTACGACGAGATCATTTTTATGACGCCCGATGCCCCCGTTCTCACGCAAACTACCGTCAACGAATTGGCCTTGAAAAAAAACCTGATTATCATAGCCGGCCATTATAAGGGATTGGACCAACGAATAAGGGACAAATACGTTACCCGTGAAATTTCCATAGGCGATTACGTGCTTTCGGGCGGTGAACTGCCCGCCGCCGTTCTGACCGATGCGCTTGTACGGCTCATTCCCGGCGTCCTGACAGACGAAACCTCCGCACTGACGGACTCTTTTCAGAACGGATTGTTATCGGCACCGGTGTACACGCGCCCGCCCGTATTCGAAGGAATGGAAGTACCCGAAATCTTACGCTCGGGAAATCACGCTGCTATTGAAAAATGGCAAGAAGAGCAAGCATACGAAAAGACACGGAAAATCAGGCCGGATTTATTGGAAGAATAAAAATTCGGCATCTTTTTATTCACATCGGTCGATTTTTTTGTATAAATAAAAAATTATTTTTATCATTGCACCATAAAACGGTAATCGAAACAATGTTATTTACTCATACTAACGGACAAAACTGGTGGTGGCAAAAGGTAGTTTTCCTTTGGCCGTAACCGGTATTGCCGCGAAAAAAATTTCAGGCGACCCGCGTTGCGGGTCGCCTTTTTTATAAACAAAAAAAACAAATAACCATAAAAAACAAAAAATTATGAGCAAAAAAACACACCCGAAAAAAATTTACCTCCCCGAAGAAGAGATGCCCAAGTTTTGGTACAACATTGTGGCGGATATGGAAAACAAACCTTTGCCCCCGCTCCATCCCGCTACAAAAAAACCCGTAGGCCCCGACGATTTGGCCCCGCTGTTTCCGATGGAACTCATTCAACAAGAGGTCAGCACGGAACGCTTCATTGAAATTCCCGAAGAAGTCAGGGACATCTACAAAATCTGGCGTCCTTCCCCGCTGATTCGTGCCTATAACTTGGAAAAAGCTTTGGATACACCTGCCAAAATCTACTATAAATACGAAGGCGTCAGTCCTGCCGGTTCACACAAACCCAATACCGCCGTTGCACAAGCCTATTACAATTACAAGGAAGGCGTCAAAAAAATCACAACCGAAACCGGCGCCGGACAATGGGGAAGCGCGCTTAGTTACGCCACGCAACTTTTCGGCATTCAATTGCAAGTATTTATGGTTAAGGTAAGTTACTACCAAAAACCCTACCGTAAAACGATGATGAACATCTGGGGCGCCGAAGCCGTTCCGTCGCCGAGCGAACTTACCGAAGCCGGCCGGAAAATCCTGGCCGAAGACCCCGATTCTCCCGGAAGCTTGGGCATTGCCATCTCCGAAGCGGTGGAAATGGCCGTCAAAGATCCCGATACGAAATATTCCCTCGGATCGGTGTTGAACCACGTTCTGCTGCATCAAACCGTTATCGGTCTGGAAGCCAAAAAACAAATGGAAATGGCGGATGCTTACCCGGATGTGGTCATTGGATGTTTCGGCGGCGGTTCCAATTTTGCCGGTATCAGTTTCCCCTTCCTGCAAGACAAATTAACCAAAGGACAACAAATGCGCGTCATCGCCGTGGAACCCGAATCCTGCCCGAAACTTACCCGCGGCGAATTCCGCTACGATTTCGGCGACACCATCGGGATGACACCGCTTATTCCGATGTTCACGCTCGGACACAACTTTATGCCGCCTAAAATTCACGCGGGCGGACTGCGTTATCACGGCGCCGGCGCTATCGTAAGTCAATTGCTGAAAGACGGCATCATCGAGGCCAAAGCCATTCATCAGCTTGAAAGCTTCGAAGCGGGAATTTTGTTTGCACGAACCGAAGGCATTATTCCCGCACCCGAATCGACGCATGCTGTTGCCCAAACCATCCGCGAAGCCAAAAAAGCCAAGGAAGAAGGAAAGGAAACTACCATTTTATTCAACCTCAGCGGTCACGGACATATCGATTTGGGCGCTTATGAAAAATATCTCGAAGGCGCCATCCACGATTATTCCGTCACGGACGAACAAATTGCCGAAAACTTGAAAGTCCTGGATGAAATGGGATTTCCCAAAGCCTAGATAAATCAATAGCAGGAATAAAAAAACCGCCTCGTACGCAGGCGGTTTTTTTGTTATCTAACAGTCATCAAAATTGCTTGAGCCTTTCTTCCAGCATGGCAATTTTCTCCAATGCGTCGCGCTCCTTTTTACGCTCTTTTTCAACCACTTGCGCCGGCGCGTTTTGTACAAAACGTTCGTTGGCCAATTTTTTCCTGACCGACGCCAGAAAACCGCGAAGATAAGCCAATTCTTCCTCGATCTTTTGTTTTTCTTCTTCGGCATTGACAAATCCGGCAAGCGGAATAAAAAACTCGTTTTTATTTACGCGGAACGAAGCGGTATTCTCCGGCACGGCTTTATTGAAATGCAAGTCGCGAATATTTCCCGACTTTTTAATCCAAATCCATAAATCTTCCGGAAAAGTTTCATTGTATTTGACATACAAATCCAGCGGTTCCTTATGCGGAATATTTTTCTCTTTGCGTATCTTCCTTATGGCGGACACAATCTCCTTCATCTCTTCACCGAAACGGTCCAAATCGGCATCGTAGCCGGTCACGGCGGGATAATCCGCCACGATCAAGGCTTCTTCTTTGGCACGCGGACGGATATGTTGCCATATTTCCTCCGTAATGAAAGGCATAAACGGATGCAAAATCTTCAAGTTGTTTTCCAAAATATCAATGGTTTGATCATAGGCATCCGCGCTGATTTTTTCACCGAAGGGCGGTTTGATCATTTCCAAGAACCAGGAACTGTAATCGTCCCAAAGCAAGGAATAAATTTTCTTGAGCGCCTCGGAAATCCGGTATTTTTCAAAATCTTTTTCAATTTCGGACAATACGCGCGCAAAACGGTTTCGATACCAGTTTACGGCGGCACGCTCATAATCACGCATCGATGTTTCCGCGGCAATTTCCCAGGATTTTATCAAGCGGAATCCGTTCCATATTTTATTGGCAAAATTACGTCCCTGCACCACCAGTTGCTCGTCAAAAGGCAAATCGTTGCCGGCCGGGGAAGTCAACAGCATTCCCACACGAACGGCATCGGCGCCGTACTGCTCGATCAATGCAATGGGATCGGGAGAATTCCCCAGGGATTTGGACATTTTTCTTCCCAATTTGTCCCTTACGATACCGGTGAGATATACGTTTTCAAAAGGTTTTTTGCCTGTAAATTCATAGCCGGCCATAATCATTCGTGCCACCCAGAAAAACAGAATCTCGGGCGCGGTAACCAAATCATTCGTCGGATAATAATATTTGAAATCGGGATTTTCCGGATGCCGGATACCGTCAAAAACGGATATGGGCCAGAGCCAGGACGAAAACCAGGTGTCGAGCACGTCTTCTTCCTGCCGCAAATCGGCTTTTGTCAAGGAAGGATTTCCCGATTTTTCACGCGCAAGTTCCACGGCTTCATCAATCGTTTCGGCCACTACAAAATCGTCCTCTCCTTCACCGAAATAATAAGCGGGAATGCGATGTCCCCACCACAACTGACGCGAGATATTCCAGTCGCGAACATTCTCCATCCAATGGAAATAGGTGTTTTCGAATTTTTTCGGAATCAATTTAATCTCTCCTTCGCGTACGGCCCTGATGGCAGGCTCGGCCAGTTCCTTCATTTTCAGGAACCACTGACGTGACAAACGCGGTTCGATAACGGCATTGGTGCGCTCGCTTCGTCCGATACGGTGCATATGTTTCTCGGTCTTGACCAGAAAACCTTTTTCCTTCAATTCCTCCACAATCAAACGTCGTACTTCAAAACGGTCTTTTCCGGCATAATGCAAACCGTATTCATTGAGCGTGCCGTCCTCGTTGAAAATATCGATGATTTCCAACCCGTGCCTGTCGCCTATTTCCTTATCGTTGGGATCGTGCGCCGGCGTAATTTTCAATGCTCCCGTACCGAATTCCGGATCGACATAATCGTCTTCGATGATGGGAATTTCCCTTCCGGCAATGGGAACAACGGCTTTTTTACCGATCAGGTGTTTATATTTTTCATTCTCGGGACTGACGGCGATGGCCGTATCGCCGAGTATGGTTTCGGGACGTGTGGTGGCAATTTGAATGTATTCGTTGTCGCTACCCGCCACGGGATAATTCAGATAATACAATGCGCCTTCCTCGTCATTATAAATCACTTCCTCGTCGGAGACGGTGGTTTTGGCTTCGGGGTCCCAGTTGACCATCCGGTAGCCGCGGTAGATTTTTCCTTTGCGGTACAAATCGACGAAAACCTTGATCACGCTCTCATACATATCGGGATCCAAGGTAAATTTGGTCCGCTTCCAATCGCAGGAGGCGCCGAGATAGCGTAATTGTTTGAGGATTATACCGCCGTGTTTATGCGTCCATTCCCAGGCGTGTTCCAGAAATTCCTCACGCGTCAGATCCGCTTTGTCGATTCCTTCCTCCTTCAGTTTTTTCACCACTTTTGCTTCGGTGGCGATGGATGCGTGATCGGTGCCGGGAACCCAAAGGGCATTATAACCTTTGAGCCGTGCCCTGCGTATCAACACGTCTTGCAAGGTATTATTGAGCATATGCCCCATATGCAACACCCCGGTAACATTCGGCGGCGGAATGACAATCACATAAGGTTCGCGCTCGTCGGGTTCGGAATGAAAAAATCCGTTTTCGTCCCAGAAAGCATACCACTTCCGTTCAACCGCTCCCGGATTATATTTGGCGGGTATTTCCATAGATAAAAGCTTAATTTTTCGATGCACAAATTTGCCATTTTTTTTTCAGATAGGAAAAC
>CAYUQW010000119.1:0-5182 GCA_964446985.1 uncultured Flavobacteriaceae bacterium | reverse complement strand
ATTAGCCCGGATACCAATTTTTTTCCACCGCCGTTCCGACGACAACGACATTGGCACCCGCGTTGTGATAAGCGGAAATTTGACCGGCGTCACGAATGCCGCCGCCGACAATCAAAGGGATGTCCAAGACTTCGGAAACCGCTTTGACCGTCGCCAAAGGAACGGGATTTTTCGCGCCGCTGCCGGCTTCGAGATAAACGGCTTGCATACCCATATATTGCCCGGCCAATGCCGTGGCGATAATCAGATCGGTCTTTTCCGGGGGGAGGGGAACCGTCTGGGTGATGTATTGCACCGACGTCGTGCGTCCGCTTTCAATCAGCAGATAAGCCACCGGAACCGGATGCAATCGCATTTGGCGAATCAACGGCGCCGCCTTTACCTGCTGGCCGGCAAGATACTCGGGATTACGCCCGGATAAAAGCGAGAGAAACATTACGGCATCCGCGCCGGCAACCAATTGGGACAAATCGCCGGGGAACAAAATGACCGGCAAATCGAAATGTTGCTTCAAAAGTCCGATCAAATCTCCCGAAAATTGTCTGTTCAGAAAACTTCCGCCCAAGAAAAAATAATCCGGCTGCCATTGATTGACGGATTTTTCAAGCGAGCGGATACGGGAAACCTCAAATTTATCGGGATCTATCAGTATCGCCGTTTCGTGACGGTCCTTGCCGAAAAAGACCTTATTTTTCGCCATGAATTCCTTAACTTTACGGCATGCAATTTAAGGATATTCGCATTCATGAACAACAAATGCGTATCTGGCAAACAATGCTGGATAAAGAGGTTTTTCCGCATACCGTTATGTTATCGGGGCTGACCGAACACGGAAGTTTGTACACGGCTTTCCGTCTGGCCCAACGTATGCTTTGCGGAGAAAACGAGCAATGCCTCATGCAAACCGGTAAATTGATACATCCCGACCTTTACTTTGTCTATCCTTCCGTTGCCCTCAAATCGGGAAGCGGCGCCTCGTCGGAAAATTTCCAGATGCATTGGCGCGAATATTTTCCCGGACATCCTTTCGGAAATTATTCGGATTGGATGAAATTCCTCGATGCCGGCAACAAACAAGGCATTATCCGCGTACAGGATGCCGAAAATATAATGCGTTTTGCTTACAGGTATCCGGTTTCGGCCTCCGTAAAAGCCGTTATTATCTGGCTGCCGGAAAAAATGAACGGTGAAACGGCCAACAAACTGCTCAAAGTTCTCGAAGAACCGCCCGAGAATACCTATTTTATACTTGTCACGGAAAACGAGGAACAAAATCTGGAAACCGTCCGTTCGCGATGCGTAATCTATCGTATTCCGCCGGTTCCGCCCGGCGAAATGACCGAAAACCTCCAACGGATTTATCAAATACTCCCCGCCCGGGCAAAAGAAATCGCTTATGCATCGGAAGGCAATTGGCGGAAAGCCGAAGATATTATCAATGATAAAGATCCGTATGAAACCTTCAAAGATTATTTCGTTCGATGGATGCGTATCGCCTGGAAAGCGGGCAAACAAAAGAGCGCCATCAACGATCTAACCGCTTGGACCGAGGAAATGGCCGCCGAATCCAAATCTTTCCAATCGGATTTCCTCAAATTCGCCATGGAAACCATCCGTCAGGCCTATATGTGGCAGCAGGGAGCCACGGATTTGGCCCATTTGAATTTCGACAAACAGAATTTCGAAATGACCCGTTTCGCCCCGTTTATTCGCGACGATAATATCGATACGTTTTACCGCCTCCTGAACGAAGCATCCTATCATCTCGTGCGCAATGCCAATCCCAAAACCACGTTCTTGGATTTGTCGATTAAAGTAACCCGGTTGCTGATTCTTGCTTCGCGCAAATAAAAAAACCGTTGAATCCGCTATCTTTGCAAGCAAAAAGACAAATGTCCACCTATCTGATAGCCGGTTTGGGAAATCCGGGGCCGGAATACAAATACACCCGTCACAATGCCGGTTTTCTCGTGGCCGATGCCTTGGCCGAAGCCTTGGATACCTCCTTTCGCCCTGATAGATATGCCCAAGTAGCCGAAGCACGCTACCGCGGAAAAAAAATCGTCATTATCAAACCGCAAACCTATATGAACCTCAGCGGGAAAGCCGTACGTTACTGGATGCAGAAAGCCAAGACGGAACCCGGAAATTTGCTTGTTATTTCGGATGATCTGAATATTCCGTTCGGCCAAATACGTCTTCGCGCCAAAGGCTCCGATGGCGGACATAACGGTCTGAAAGACATCATAAAAACCCTGCAAACACAAGCATTCCCGCGAATGCGTATCGGCATCGGAAAAAATTTTGCTCCCGGCGAACAAATCGATTATGTCCTCGACAAATGGACGGAAGAAGAAATGAAACGGCTGCCCGGAATATTGGACAAAGCCGTGGAAGCAACCGGCGTTTTCCTCCGTGAAGGAATCCAATCGGCGATGAACCGTTTCAACAAAAAAGCCAAAGAATGAATCCGCAAACGCTTTTCCGGATTATCATACTCATCGTTACATTACAGTTTCTGTGGGATCTTCTGGTCGATTATCTCAATTACCGCCGGTTCGACGCTCCCGTTCCTTCGTTATTGAAAGATTTGTACGACGAGGAAACTTACCGGAAATCCGTCGAATACAAAAAAGCCAATTACCGGTTCGCATTGATCAAATCAATCTTTTCTTTTATCGTATTAATGCTCGTTCTATTCCTTAAAATTCTCCCCCGGATCGATCAACTTGCCGCAGAAATGACACATAATCCGGTGGGCATCTCTCTGATTTTTTTCGGGATAATCTACACCATCGGCTTTATCATCGACATTCCCTTTGATTGGTACCATACTTTTGTGATCGAAGAAAAATTCGGTTTCAACAAACAAACGCCGAAACTTTTTATCCTCGATAAAATAAAATCTTTTCTCCTCACCCTGGTTATCGGCGGGATTTTATTGGGGATTATCATCGCTTTATACCAACATTACGGCAACAAATTCGTATGGAGTGCCTGGTTGGTCATTGCTGTTTTTTCCGTGCTGCTCAATATGTTTTATTCCGATGTTATTGTACCGCTTTTCAATAAGCAAACACCCTTGGAAGCAGGAGAATTGCGTCAACGTCTTGAAGACCTGGCCGTAAAGGCGGGCTTTACCTTAAAAGATATTTATGTCATAGACGGGAGCAAACGAAGCACCAAGGCCAATGCGTATTTTTCGGGATTGGGACCCCGGAAACGCATCGTTTTGTTCGATACCCTTATTCAAGACCTTTCACCCGGAGAAATTTCGGCGGTTTTGGCCCACGAAATAGGTCATTACAAACACAAACACATCCTGATAAACCTTATCCTTTCATTGGCATCCACCGGCTTGATGCTCTGGCTTTTCTCCCTCCTGCTACAAAGCGACCTGCCCGCCCAAGCATTGGGATTCGATAAAAACTCTTTCCACGCCGCCGCTATTGTTTTTGCTTTGCTGTACACGCCCGTCTCAGCCTTGCTCGGTTTTTTGATGAATAGCCTTTCCCGCCAATTCGAATACCAAGCCGACGCTTACGCCGTCCGTTTCGGTTTGGGCCGGGAATTGACGGAAGGACTCAAAAAATTAAGCAAGAAAAGTCTCTCGAACCTGACACCGCATCCGCTTTACACGGCTTGGCATTATTCACACCCTACCCTCTTACAACGTATCCGTAAAATTATGCAATATGAAAAATAAATGGCTGTTCTTCGTCTTACTGCTCATCGGCATTATCGTATATTACGGTTTGTTGGTGGTTCCGCCGAAAGTTAAATTCGGAAACCTTATCCTGTTTGTCATATACGTATCGGCCGCTACATTCCTGATATACCGGAAAACCGGCGACACGGACGAAAAATCTTAAACCCCTGTTGGCGGGAACAAAAATTATTTTTATCTTTGCAAGCGCAAATGACGCCTAGGTGGCGGAATTGGTAGACGCGCCGGACTCAAAATCCGGTTCCCGTTGAGGGAGTGTGGGTTCGATTCCCACCCTAGGTACACAACCGCTTCGAACAGAGGCGGTTTTTTTATGCCCTTGAATTTCCGTATTTTTGTTGCATTATCAATGCCTATGATCACCCGACAACAACTGAAAGATATCGAAAAACGCGTTAAGGATTTATATCAATATCTGGCCATAGATCAAAAGGAAATCGATATTCGTAACCTGGAAGAAAAAACGGCCGCACCCGGTTTTTGGGACAATCAGGAAGAAGCCAAAAAAATTCTCGGCCGGTTGAACCGGGCAAAAAAATGGGTGGAAGATTACAAACAATTGCAAACGGCTTACGAGGATCTGGAAGTATTATACGATTTTTATAAAGAGGGCGACGCTACCGAAAAAGAAGTGGAAGAGCAATTTTTACACACGCAACGCATGTTGGAGGATTTGGAATTTCGCAATATGCTCTCCGAAGAAGCCGATGCATTGAGCGCCGTCGTCCAGATAACCTCCGGAGCCGGCGGAACCGAAAGCAACGATTGGGCCTCGATGCTCTACCGGATGTATTTGATGTGGGCCGATAAGCACGGATTCAAAGTCCGCGAACTACACCGTGTCGAAGGCGAAGTGGCCGGAATAAAAAGTATCACTTTCGAAATTGAAGGCGATTACGTTTTCGGATTTCTCAAAGGCGAAAACGGCGTTCACCGTTTGGTGCGCATTTCCCCTTTCGACAGCAACGCCCGGAGACATACTTCGTTTGTATCGGTATATGTTTATCCGCTGGTGGACGATAACATCGATATCCAAATCAATCCTTCCGATTTGGAATGGTGGACATTCCGTTCCAGCGGGGCAGGCGGACAACACGTCAATAAAGTGGAAACGGCCGTCCGGGTCAAACATATCCCTACGGATATCGTGGTCGAATGCCAGGAAACCCGTTCGCAGCAACAAAACCGCGAAAAAGCCTTGCAAATGCTCAAATCGCGCCTCTACGAATTGGAAATGCAAAAACGACAGGCGGAAAAAGAGAAAATCGAGGCCGGCAAAAAGAAAATCGAATGGGGATCGCAGATACGAAATTACGTCTTACATCCCTATAAATTGGTCAAAGACCTGCGCTCGTCCTACGAAACTTCCGATGTGGACGGTGTACTCAACGGCGAACTGGACGATTTCATCAAGGCATATTTGATGTGGGCAAGCGAATCGAAACACCGGGATAA
>CAYUQW010000118.1:0-5185 GCA_964446985.1 uncultured Flavobacteriaceae bacterium | reverse complement strand
ATTTCAAAACCTTTTCGCTCGCCGTTAGCATCGATTCCGTGCGCAATGATGCCGTCAACGAACAAGCCGGGCTTTCCGGTCTTTAAATATTGTATGATTTCCGTAAGCTTGGTGGTTTTTCCGCTACGGCTTTTTCCGCTGATGACGAAAATGACCGGTTGATTTTCCTTGTCTTTGCCGAAAAGGTCGATCAAGGCATCGGTTTGTTCCAGGGCTTTTTCCAAGAGTTTAAACGGATTAAAACGCGCACGCCGGTCACGGCTCATTTGTTCGATCAGATACGGCAACGTGGCGGATGCACTTTGCAAAGCACGGTAAGCCGGTTCGAATCCTTTCCTGTACAACAGGTTTTTAATTACCGGATTGCGCAATTCAATACCGATGACCGTAAAAACCGAAACCATCGTCAAGGCGCGGACGATCATTTTCAAACCCACGGCCAAACCTTCTTTTTTGTCGGGCCACAATAAAACGGCTACCAGCAATACGATGCCCAACTGAAACCAAAAGACCGGTTTGTTCAGGCGGCGAATGGATTTCCCGTAGCGGACATAGAGAAAAAGAAAATAAATGCCCATCAACATAATGCCGTACCGAACGGGCAAATATTCCGATACGGCAAGAAGGAGAATAAGAACAAGCAAATGTATGAAAATCAGATACTTGTGATATTTAAATCCGGGATTAATCTTGAAAATATCGCTATTGTTTGCGGGTGTAAAATCGATGATATTACCTACGGATGCGACAGCTTTTTTTCCCGTTTTAATGCCGATGTAAGCCGCCAAAATGCCCAGAAAAGTATAAACCGCCAGCACCATAACGAGCAATTTCCGTAGCGGCCAGTGCAGATGCGTGATATGCATCAGCATAAAGTAAAGACGCTCGAGAATTTTAACGATATCCCATCCGTAAATCAAAATCAAGCCGACAAGTTTATGGATAATGGCGGAAAACATCGCCAAAACGGCTGCCAGTGCAAAACCGTAAAATTTGCCTTTCGTCAGGTTATAAAACAGTTGGAAAAGCGTTGCTTCCACCAAAATACCGATAAGCGGTCCGAAAATTACCGAAGTCGGCATCAGCGAGCGCAATAAGGCGGCAATAATGCCGGCTTTGATAAACAAATTTTTATCACGGTATTTTTGAGCGAATGCCGTAAGCAATACGAGGGAAAAAAAGGTCAGGGAAGTACCGGCAAAGGGGATGCGCAGCGCGTGAAGGAAACCGCCGAAAATAATTTCGAACGACGCCCAGACGGTACCGATTACGGCCGCTTTGGTCCAAACATCACCGGCGGTGGAGATTTTTTTCGTCATCGGGTGTATTGATGTTCGCAAAATAAGAAGCAAACCGTTCGCCGGAAATGATTTTTGTCCTGCTTCGGGCAATCAGGTCATACATTTTCAGGTTACCTTCGCGGATTTGACTCCCGATGCTATCCGATAAAGCACGGGCATATAATCCCGGAAAAGGTTGCAAACGTTTTCCTGCGGAAAACAGGACGATATCCTTGTCAGACCGATCTTCCGCCAACAATTTTTCGATAACTTCACGGTTTAACAATGGCATATCAACCGGAACTGCAATGGCTTTCTCCGAGTGTATTCGTTGTAGGGCCGAATAAATTCCGCCCAACGGCCCCGCATCGGGAAACAGGTCTTTGACCGTTTGAATGCGGGATTTTCCGGGAAGGTAGGTTTTATCCGAAATACTGATGAAAATTTCACTGCAAAACGGTTTCAACAAATCGACGGCACGTTGCAAAAAACTTGTGTTGCCGTACGAAAGCAAAGCTTTGTCCCGTCCCATTCTCCGGCTTTTTCCGCCGGCCAAAATGATGCCCGAATACTGCATAATTCAAAGTTAACATAAAAAAACAAAAAAACCGCCTCCGGAGACGAAAGCGGTTTTTAGCGGAATATCAAACCTGTATCAAGCTTGTCAGGGTTTAATCTTTTCGACAATAGCCGCAAAAGCTTCGGGATGGTTCATTGCCAAATCGGCCAGAACCTTGCGGTTCAATTCGATGTTGTTCTTGTGTATCAAGCCCATAAATTGCGAATAACTCAATCCGTGCTGACGGGCAGCGGCATTGATACGTTGAATCCACAAACTGCGGAAATTGCGTTTGCGTTGTTTACGGTCTCTATAAGCATAGAGCAAGGCTTTTTCCACGGTGTTTTTGGCTGCCGTGTATTGGGTACGTCGTGCGCCGAAATAGCCTTTGGCCATTTTCATTATTTTCTTCCGGCGTCTTCTTTTTGCTACTGAATTTACTGATCTAGGCATAATTTTTGGTTTTTTTGTAACAGGCGGTTGAAATGCTTCAACTCTTTTTTACATGGCACTGTTCCATGGTTCACCAACCGTATTGCGGGGATTTATTTCAATCCCAACATTTTCAATACGTTCTTTTTGTCCGCATCGCTCACCAAAGTGGCGTGTGTCAATCTCAATTTACGCTTCTTGCTTTTTTTCGTCAGGATGTGACTTTTGTAAGCGTGTTTTCTCTTGATTTTTCCCGTGCCGGTCAACTTGAAACGTTTTTTGGCACTGGCTTTCGTTTTGATTTTCGGCATAATCTTTCGTCTTTATGGTTTGATATCCGGTTATTTTTTCTTTTTGGACAAGGGGGCCAAAATCATAATCATCTTCTTGCCTTCCATTTTGGGCAATTGTTCCACCTTGCCGTATTCTTCCAAATCCTGCGCCAATCGCAGCAAAAGCAGTTGTCCCTGATCCTTGTAGATGATCGATCGGCCGCGGAAAAAGACATACGCCTTCACCTTATTGCCTTCCTGCAAAAATTTTATGGCGTATTTCTTTTTGAATTCATAATCGTGATCGTCGGTTTGCGGACCGAAACGGATTTCTTTTACGACAACTTTTTGGGTCTTTTGCTTGATGGCCTTTTCTTTTTTCTTTTGGTCATACAGGAATTTCTTGTAGTCCAAAATCTTGCAGACGGGCGGATCGGCTTTGGGGGAAATTTCCACCAAATCGAGATTTTGCTCGTCCGCTATTTTCAAGGCCTCTTCGAGCGGGTAAATGCCCACTTCGACATTGTCACCCACCAAACGGACTTCCCGTGCCTTGATTTCGTCGTTGATACGATGGGGATTTTGCTTGATTACTCTCCCCGGTCCCCGTTTTCTTCTCCTTCTGATTGCGATAGCGCTATAATTTTTATGCGTTAAATTCTTTATATTCCGATTGTTCCTCGTCTTTGAGGCGCTTGATAAACGCATCGATGCTCATTGCTCCCAAATCGCCTTCTTTCCGTCTGCGCACCGATACGCTTCCGCTCTCCGCTTCTTTTTCCCCTACAATAAGCATATAGGGAATTTTCATTTTTTCCGCATCGCGGATTTTCTTTCCGATGCGTTCTCCCCGTTCGTCAATCAGCGTGCGAATATCGGAATTTTCCAGCAAAAGTAAAACTTTTTTTGCATATTCGTTATACTTCTCACTCACAGGGATAATGATAACCTGTTCGGGCGCCAACCAAACGGGTAAATCCCCGCCGGTATGTTCTAGCAAAATGGCCGTAAAACGTTCCATCGAACCGAAAGGCGCACGGTGGATCATCACCGGGCGATGCATCTCGTTATCCGGTCCTTTGTATTCCAATCCGAAGCGTTCCGGCAGATTGTAATCCACCTGAATGGTGCCCAATTGCCATTTGCGTCCGAGAACGTCGCGCACCATAAAATCCAATTTGGGGCCGTAAAAAGCCGCTTCGCCCGGTTCCGTCCGGGTTTTCAGTCCCTTTTCTTCGGCCGCTTCGATGATGGCTTGCTCGGCTTTTTGCCAATTTTCTTCCGAACCGATATATTTTTCCTTATCCTCGGGATCGCGAAGGGAAATCTGCGCTTCGAAATCCTCAAAGCCCAACGATCCGAAAACATACATTACCAAATCGATAACCCGCTTGAATTCTTCCTTCAATTGGTCGGGTGTGCAGAAAATATGCGCATCGTCCTGGGTAAATCCCCGAACTCTGGTCAATCCGTGCAATTCACCGCTTTGTTCGTAGCGGTAAACCGTTCCGAATTCCGCAAAACGGGCCGGTAATTCCTTGTAACTCCATTGCCGGGTTTTGAAAATTTCGATGTGGTGCGGGCAGTTCATCGGTTTGAGCAAAAATTCTTCGTCTTCTTTCGGTGTCTTGATGGGTTGGAAGCTGTCCTGCCCGTATTTTTCGTAGTGTCCCGAGGTGAGATATAAATTTTTATGGCCGATATGCGGCGTGATTACCTGTTGATAACCGGCTTTTTTCTGTGCTTTTTTGAGGAAATTTTCCAGAATTTCACGCAGTTTGGCGCCGCGGGGAAGCCACAGCGGTAAACCTTGACCGACATTTTCCGAAAAAGCGAAAATTTCCAGTTCCCTGCCCAGTTTCCGGTGATCGCGTTTCTTGGCTTCTTCCAGCTTTTCCAGATATTCCGTCAGCATTTTTTGTTTCGGAAACGATATGCCGTACACGCGTGTCAATTGTTTGTTTTTTTCGTCTCCGCGCCAGTAGGCCCCGGCCGCATTCAGGATTTTAAAGGCTTTCACAAGGCCCGTATGCGGAATATGGCCGCCGCGGCACAAATCGGTGAAATCGTCGTGATCGCAGAAGGTGATTTCGCCGTCGTTGAGATTTTCGATCAATTCGATTTTATACGGGTTGTTTTCTTTGCGGTAGAAATCCAATGCCTCTTGTTTGCCCACTTCGCGCATACGGAAAGGATGTTTTCCCCGGGCAATTTCCAGGAATGTTTTTTCGATTTTGGGAAAATCTTTTTCCGAAAAAACCGCATCGCCGAAGTCAATATCGTAGTAAAATCCGTTTTCGATAGGCGGGCCGATGGTCAGCTTGGCTTCGGGAAAATGTTTTTTGATCGCCTGCGCCATAATATGCGCCGACGAATGCCAAAAAGCGCGCTTGCCTTCTTCGTCTTCCCAGGTAAACAATTTCAGTTCGCCGTCCGTGTTCAAAGGCGTTGACGTTTCTACGGTTTTGCCGTTGAAAGACGCCGAAATGACTTGACGTGCCAGGCCTTCGCTGATGCTTTTGGCCACTTCGTAAGGCGTGATGCCCGCGGGAAATTTTCTTTCGCTTCCGTCGGGAAAGCGGATAAGAATTTCGTTCTGTTGACTCATACGATGCTTTTATGCTGCAAAGATAGGGTTTTAG
>CAYUQW010000117.1:0-5217 GCA_964446985.1 uncultured Flavobacteriaceae bacterium | reverse complement strand
TAAAGAAAAAATCGGCTATATGTATCTTCCCGTAAAGTTTTCCACTATCAAACGGAAGGCTGTCCTGCGTAAGGAAAACAAAAGAAGGAATTTTTTTATAAACGGTATCCTGCCCTTTAATCTCAAATTTGGACAAAACGGGTAATTTCTTTTGCGGATGCCTGCAAGAGATGGACATTATAATCGTTAGAAAAATAAAGACAAGACATTTTTTCATTATTCGATTTTAATATTTTCCTTTCAAATACTTATATAAATAAAATGCAAGTACGAACGGGACAACGATTAATAGTGAAGTTGCTATAAAAAAAGCTTTTTTCTCTGCCTCGGAATATTCCACGTTACAGGCGCTGCAAGCCCGGCCGACGAACGGTATCGAAAGAAAAACAATACCGAATAATAATTTTTTCATACCTGACAATCCTATTTGATTAAACCCAATAAGTCAAATAGTACAACACCGGCCACAGCAGCACGACGAATGTCCAGAATAAACCGGCCATTTGAGCATCAATACGTTTTTCTTCGATAGATATAGCACTTCCAAGGCGACGGTAAACGTACCACATTAACACTAAACCCGCAAAGACATGAAAACCGTGCACGCCAATCAAGGTATAGAAAAAAGACGAAAAAAGCCCGCGCCCGGTATGCATACCGAACAAAAGAATCCGGAACCATTCATAGCCTTGCACGATAAAAAATACGGTCCCCATCAACATAACCGTCAACCACAGCGATTTTTTGAGTTCACCCTTCCTGATGTATTTAATGAATTGCCATAAAGGAATCAGGGAAAGTAATAACAATATCATATTGCCGAAAGTTACGGGGATGGGCAATCTCGGCTGATTTGCCGGTGGCCAGTCGGTTTGTCCGGCCGAAGCCAAAACATAAGCACTTATCAGTCCGCCGAAGAACATCATTTCCACAATAACGACCATTAAAACAGCCAAAATTTTCGACGGTACGGGCATACTGTTTACGGGTTTGCTCACTGCTTCCATATCACTCAGGATTTAGGAACCAAAAACCGGTGAACAGGGACGGTATCCGGATATAGCCCCACGAACAGAAAGCCCAACGCCATCAAGGCTACGGCCAACAAAATCCATATCAATAGAGGCTCCCACTTCAAATGCATAAAATACAACAGTACCAGGGTTCCTTTAATGACGGAAACGGAAAAAACCGCAATAAAAATAATCATCGGGTTGTGCAGTAATGAAGCCAGCACAGATATTGCAAACAAAATCAACAATACCACATAAACTTTCAAATAATTAGGATGCCCGTGATAATCATTTTCTTTGGGGACAACCACTTCATGTTCGAGACCTTTTAAGGGATGAGTGCTCATAACTTTGGTTTTTTTAATGAACAAGATAAATTAAAGGAAACAGGAAAATCCAAATAATATCGACCATATGCCAATACAATCCGGCCGCTTCCAGTCGATGATAATGTTTGCCTGTTTTCACGGCATGGCGCATCACAAAAAACAAAGCCAGCGCACCGGCAATGACGTGCAATCCATGAAGTCCGGTCATTGTGTAGTAGAAAGACCAATATAAGGTCTCCACATGTTTACCATGTGCCAATAAATCTTTTCCGGGCAAGGTAAATCCATGCATTATTTCGTGTGAATACTCATAGGTTTTAATGCCCAGGAAAATCAAAGCACACAAAATGGTCAACCAAATCCATTTCCGTACTTCCTTTTTGTTTTTATGAAGGGCCGCTTCGTGTGCCCGCACAACGAAATAACTGCTGGTCAACAAGACAAACGTGTTCACCGTACCTGCAATGACGTTTGTATGACGGGCCATTTCTCCCCAGGATTCGTATCGCATACGGTTGAGAATATACATCACGATTAATCCGCCGAAAACGACAAATTCTCCTGCTATAAGCGTCCATACACCCAAGCGGGCCTGCGGTATGTTTCTCCAAGATTTAGGTGAAATATCCATAGTTTGTTATTTTTTATTTTGCGGTAGAAATTCTTCGGAACGATCGGGATTATTGTATTCATAAGGACTGTGATAGACCACGGGATACGGGTCGAAATTACCGTGGGGCGGTGGTGAAGGTGCCTGCCATTCAAGCGTTGTGGCCTCCCAGGGGTTGTTCGAGGCCGTTTTTTTGCCTTTTTTGATCGACCAAATAAAATTGAACAGAAAAATAAACTGAGACAAAATCAGAATCACGGCACTGACGGTTGCTATTTTTCGATACAATGGTAAAGGATCCCGCATCAAAAATTCAAATTGGCTGTAATCGGCGATACGCCGGTGTTGGCCCGCCAATCCCAAGAGGAACAGCGGAAAAGCGAATCCGTTGAAAAATATGAATGTAAGCCAGAAATGAAGATTTCCCAGAAAACGGTTCAATTCCCGTCCGGTGAATTTGCTAAACCAATAGTAGATGGCGGCAAAACTTCCGAAAACAACCGTGGGAAAAAGGGTGTAATGGAAATGCGCCACCACAAAAGAGGTATCATGCGCATATATGTCGAAAACGGCCGCTCCCAGATATAATCCCGTAAATCCGCCTATCAATGTAAACAAGGTAACGGAGCCCAGTGCCCATTTCATTGGCAAGGTCAAACGTAAATTGCTGTTCCAGATGGTTGCGATATAAGCCAAAATAATGCCGGCAAACGGCAACGAAATAATAATTGTAAAGATACTGAACACGGTTGCGGCACGGGGGTCGATGCCTGCCACAAACTGATGGTGTGCCCAAACCATCATAGACAATACGGCGGCAATAAGCGTGAGTTTGAGGATAAATTTGTATCCGTACAAAGGTTTACGGCTGTTGGTGCTGATAATATCGGCCAGAAAGCCCAAAGGAGGCAAAAGAATGACATAAACCTCGGGATGGCCGAAAAACCAGAACAAATGTTCCCACAACAAAGGATCCCCTCCGCGGTAGGCATCGAAAAAGCCGGTTCCCACATTGATATCCAACAGCAACATAAAGGCGCCCGCAATCAGCGGCCCTACGGAAAACATAAACAAAACACCGGCAATATTAATCATCCAAACGGTCATTGGCATACGCAAAAGCGTCATACCTTTGGCACGTTTGTTCAATGTGGTCACAAAAAAGTTGATACCGCCCATTAGCAATGAAACAAATTCCAGGGCAATGGCCAACAAAACAAAGGTATTGGCCGAGAAAAAGCGATCGGAAAAGGAGGCATAAGGCGTATTGTACCCGAAATCCCCCACCGACAAAGGAGGATACATTGTCCATCCGCCGCCGAAACCGCCGCGTTTCATAAAGAAGGAGGCTACCATAACGATGGCACTCAACAAGAAAATCCAATAAGACAGTTTATTGAGTTTCGGAAACGCCATATCGTCGGTGCCGATCATCAACGGAATTAAAAAATTTCCCGCAACGGCCAGCAACATACCCAGGGCAAACCACATCATCATAATCAGGCCGTGACTGGTTACCAAAATGTTGTAATCGTGATTGGTCACATGACCGAAAAGCGGCACTTTCATTCCCGGATATGCCAAGTGCATACGGAAAACATACGCCAGAAATCCGGCTATGGCCACCATAAAGAAAATGGTGATCATATATTGCAAACCGATATCTTTATGATCGAGTGAGAAAAAGAACCGGTGCCAAAATCCGTGTCGTTTGTGTGTACTCATAGTTCCTACTTATTTTTTATAAAGTTTTGCCATGGTTTTTTCAAAATCTTTTTGTGAAAGAACCGATACGGTTGCTTTCATATTCGCGTGTCCTATGCCACAAATCTCGGCGCAAGTAAGCGGGAAATTTCCCGTTTTGGTCATTTTAATCCAACGCGTTATGTTTCTGCCCGGCAATGCATCTTGCTTGAATCTTGCGTTAGGAATAAAGACACTGTGAATCACATCATAGGATTGAATATCCAGATGGACCACCTTATCCACGGGAATGTACAAGCGATTGATGGATTTAACATCATCTGCCGTGTAGAGTTTTCCGTCTGGTCCGGGATAAGTGAATTCCCAAAGCCATTGCCTTCCCATAACCACTACATGAAAATCTTGCTTGGGCAATGTCTCTTCGATTTTTGTCCAAGTAGGTCCTTCTTTATACAGAAAAAAGAAATCGGCCAAGGCCAAAAGAAGAACACCGAGGTAAATCAGCTTCAATTCTTTGAAGGAAGTTCCTTTGACATATTTCAAGCGTTTGTCACGCTTTTTATTCTTGGTCAACAACGGGTACAAAACCAGGAATACAACAATAATACCGGCGAGTGTAATAACTCCCGTAATCAACCAAAAAATAAAATCAACTTCTCCTCCGTAACTGCTGGCATTTTCGGGAAATAGTTTCATAGTAATTTCTATCTTTTAAATACAATTATCAAAATTTGTACGAGTGGCAGGTAAAAAACGGAATACCGCAACAACCGGCGCGCACTTTTTTCCGTAGGTATCTTTGAAAAAACAAAGGCAACATAAACAAAAACCAAAGTCAATAACAAGATGAGTACTAATGACCGTTGATCAAGATATCGGAAATAATACATCCCATACAATACGGGGAATATAAGCCAGACGGATAAAAACGTCAACAAGGCATTGGTACGGTTTTTCCCGCCGGGCCAAGGCATCAGATCGTATCCGCCAAGACTGTAATCGTCATACCACAACCAAGCAATCGACCAGGAATGAGGCAATTGCCAAACGACTTGGAAAATAAAAAGCAACACGGCAAACAAATCTACACCGCCCGTAGCAGCAATATAACCTATCACAATCGGCAAAGCTCCCGGCACGGCGCCTATGTAGATACTCGTGCGCGTCAGGATTTTCATAGGTGTGTAAAGAAACCCGTAGATTATCAGCGAAACCGCCGAGACAAATGCGCTGAGCGGATGAACCGCATACAAAAGGAACAGCCCCGACAAACTGAAAATCAAAGCATAAAAGGCCGCTTCGGTCACCGTCATCTTTCCCGATGCCAAAGGGCGGGAAGCCGTTCGTAACATCCTAAGGTCACGGTGTCGCTCGATCACTTGATTGATCACATGTGCCGAAGCGGTGACCAATAACCCCCCAAAAAACAATAATGTAATCAGGTACCAATCCGTATGCTCCGTTTTACCGAACAAATAACCGAAAACCCCGGTCAGAGCCACCACAACATCCACCCTGAATTTGGTAAGCAGGGCCAAATCCTTCATCTTCAATCGTATAG
>CAYUQW010000116.1:0-5281 GCA_964446985.1 uncultured Flavobacteriaceae bacterium | reverse complement strand
AAGGACGTTCGATATGCAAGGCCGTTTCGGCCGAATAAATTTCCAGGTTTTTCCCGGTATTCAAACGGATAAGTTTCATATGTCAAAAATACAAAAATTATTCCCGTAATATCGGCGTAAAGTTTATATTTGGATTTGCCTGTGCGTTTTAGTATTTTTGGAAAAATTGCAATGTAATGGCCTTGGGGATAGTACTGAATTATTTCAAGGAAGCGGGTCGTACGATGAAGGATCAGCGCTTGCGAACGGCCATTACGATTTTGATTATTGCCATCGGTATTTTGTCTTTGGTAGGGACGTTAACCGTCGTACGGGCTTTGAATCATACCTTCACCGGGAATCTCAAAACCTTGGGAGCCAATACGTTCACCATTTCCCGTTATGAAAATTCGGTGTTTACGGGACGGCGTCACGGCAAGTTTTTCCGCAAGCAGGTCAATCCGCGGATTACTTGGTTCGAGGCCAATACGTTCAAGCGGAAATTCGATTTTCCCGGAAGTCTTGTATCCGTTTCGGTCACGCCCACCAATTCGGCGGAATTGTCCCGCGGGGAGAAAAAAACCAATTCGTCGGTGAGTGTTACCGGGGCGGACGAACATTATCTCGACGTTTATCACAATGAATTGCAATCCGGGCGGAATTTTACCAAGCGGGAAATCTCCGGTGCGGCTCCCGTAACGATTATCGGCGATGCCGTACGGAAAAGCCTTTTCGACCGCAGCGATCCTTCGGGAAAGGAAATCGTTTTGCGCGGGTATAAATTGCGCGTAATCGGAACGGTCAAACCGAAAGGGTCCACCTTTGGCGGTAATCAGGATAATTTCGTCATCATACCGTTGACATTGGCCCGGAAAATTTATGCCGGTCGCCGGAACATACCTTATACCATTCGTGTATTGGTGAAGGAGCCCGACCGTTACGAACAAGCCAAATCCCGCGCCCGTATGCTGATGCGAAGTCTGCGGCGGTTACGTCCGGGACAAGCCGATAATTTCGGTATTCGCGGAAGCGAAGCGGATTTGCGTGAATTGAAAAAAATGGATCGTATTTTGCGTATCGCCGCTTTTGTGATCGGTTTGATAACCATTTTTGCTTCTTCCGTTGCTTTGATGAACATTATGTTGGTGACGGTTACGGAGCGAATTCGTGAAATCGGTATCCGTAAAGCCGTCGGTGCTTCGGCGCAATCCGTCCGGATACAATTTTTTATCGAAACTTTGGCCATTGCGTTGAGTGGTGCCGTTGTTGGGATTTCGGGGGGAATTCTGTTCGGGTTTGCCATCGCCAAGTTGTTGCATATAGCCTTTGCTATGCCCTGGAATGCCGTTTTTTGGGCCGTCATTCTGACGTTTATAACGGCTTTTGTGTCGGGATTTTATCCGGCCGTCAAAGCCGCACGTGCCAATCCTGTTGAAGCATTGCATTATGAATAAATCTTTTCAAGAGACAAATTTGTCGGATATCGGTTTGTATGACGTGCCGGTGATTCGCGATCATCGGGGAAATTTGGCCTTCTTGCAGCACGCCGACTTGCCGTTTGACTTCAAGCGGATTTATTACCTGTTTGACGTGCCGTCCGGGGCAAGACGAGGCGGTCATGCGCACAAACGGCAAACGGAATTACTGATTGCATTGAGCGGAAGTTTTGATGTTATTTTGCACGATTCCGTAAAGCGGCAACGTTTCCAATTGAACCGTCCCGACCGCGGTTTGCTCATACCGCCGGGTATTTGGCGGGAATTGGAAAATTTCAGTGCCAACAGTATTTGTCTGGTACTCAATACGGATAATTTCGACGAATCGGATTATATCCGTGATTTTGACGAATTTCTCCGTGTCAAAAATCCCCCGCGCAGAGTTTAGCGGCATATTTTCTTATCTTTGCGGCGATTTGAAATCAATATTATGTGGCGAAAAATCTTATTCCCGGCGGTTTTATGGAGTATGTTTTTACCGGCTTGTTCCCGTAAGGATACCACACCGCATATCGAAGGTCGTATTATCGGTCTGAAAAAAGGAACGGTGTACCTGAACCGTTTGGATAACGACAGTTTGATAAAAATCGACAGTTTCCGGGTGAAAGGCGACGGACAATTCCGTTTTGATTTATCGAAAATCGATCCGCAGTTGTTGGTGATTACCGTGAAGGAGATTCCCGAAGCTTATCTGGCTTTTTTCTCCGATGATACGGTCGTAACGGTTACGAGTTTGTGGAATAAATTCGGCTTGAAAAACGAGATTTCCGGGGGTAAAAATCAGCGGGCTTGGGTCAATTTCAATCAAATTCGCAGGCAAATGAACGACAGGAAACTGGATGTCCTGAAAGCGGGATTGGAGGCGCGTAAAGACAATGATTCCGTGGCTTGGAAACGTGCAATGAAGCAAGAGGTTTCCTTGATGAAACGATTTAAATTGTATGCTTATCAGTTCGCCGTCAAAAATGCCGATAAAAACGTCGGTGCTTATGTGGCTTGGCGTGAATTTAAAGATAACCGGCAGGTTTTGGATTCGATATATAAAAAATTAAGCCCTTCCGTTAAGAAAGGGCCTTACGGACTGAAAATCAAAAGATTGTTGGGCAAGAATTAGGCTTCGGGATTATCTTCCGCCGTGTCTTCTCCGGCGATTTCATCCGTCTGTTTACCGGCTAATTTATCTCCGAGATCTTTGGCTTTGTCTTGGGCTTTGGCCGCCAAATCTTTGGCATCTTCGGTCAAATCTTCCATTTTTTCGGAGGCTTTATCGAGGATTTCCTTGGCTTTTTCCTGCAAACCTTGGGTGGATTCGGCCAAATCTTCCTTCACATCATCGAATTTTTCCTTGGCTTTGGCGGCAACTTCTTTGGCTTCTTCGGTCAAATCTTCCAGTTTTTCGGAAGCTTGGTCGATAACCACTTTGGCTTTCTCTTGCAAATCCTTGGTTTTTTCGGCCAGATTTTCTTTGATTTCGTCAAATTGTTCGCCGGCTTTTTCACTGAAATCTTTGGCTTTTTCCTGCGCTTTGGCCGCCAGATCCTTGGCGTCTTCGGTCAGATCTTCCAGTTTTTCCGAGGCTTGGTCGATCACTTCCTTGGCTTTTTCCTGCAAATCTTTGGTGCTTTCTTTCAAATCTTCAAGATTTTCTTGAAGTTCGTCTTTGACCTTTTCGGTCAGTTCGGCGGCTTCTTCTTTGGCTTTGCCGAACAAGTTTTTGAGTTTGTCGAAAATTCCCATTTCGGTATTTTTTAAATTTTATTAGCACAAAGTTAGAAATTGTTCCGCTCTTATTCAAATTTTTCTTTTTACTTTTGTATTCATTCGATATACCGGGGGATTGGTCTATGAAAATTCGCGTTTTACACTTGGGAAAAACCGTTTCGCCTTTGTTGAAGCAATTGATCGACGAGTATCTTTTGCGTTTGAAACCGATGGCCGGAATCGAATGGAAGGAATTGCCCGAGCCGAAAAATGCTTCGAAATTTCCGGTGGAAATACGAAAGAAAAAGGAAGCGGAAGTTTTTTTAAAGCATATTTTTCCCGGTGATACCTTGATTTTATTGGACGAAAAAGGCAAACTAATGTCTTCTTTGGATTTTGCCGGATTTTTGCAAAAAAAAATGCTTCATTCCGCCGGCGATTTGGTTTTTGTAACCGGCGGGGCATACGGATTCGACCGATCAATGTATGAGCGCGCTTCGATGTTGCTCTCCCTGTCGCCGATGACTTTTTCGCACCAATTGGTCCGGTTGATTTTTGCCGAACAATTATACCGTGCTTTCAGTATCATACATAACAAACCGTATCATAATGAATAACAAGGAAATACGTAAGGCTTTATTCCCGCGTTTCAAGGATTTTTTGACGGTTTTTTTCCTGTTTGTTGGTTTTACAATACTGGTCGTTTTTCCCGCGGTTTTCAAAATGTCCGGTTTGCATTTTGAGCATATGCAATTGAAAATGCCGGAATCAATGATGAAATATGCCCTGACCGTGGGCTATGTAGTGCCGATGATTTTGACCGTATTGTTTACGTTGTATATTTATCGTTTAAGGCCCAAGTTGACGTTCAAACCTGTTCGTCCGGAGATTTTGCCGTTGGTTCTGGCGGCAATGTTTTTCCTGATCATTTTCTTGGAATCATTGATGCAATGGATGCCTTCCCCGGGGCATAAATTTTCCTTCCTGTGGGATATGGTGCACCGTAATTTTTGGTTGATGTTTTCCGTCTTGGCCGTTGCGGCACCGCTTTTGGAGGAAACACTTTTCAGGGGCATTTTCCTGACGTTCCTTTTGAAAAAATACCGGCCCCGTACGGCAATTATCATCAGTGCTTTGGTTTTTGCCGTTTTTCATATGAATATATGGCAAGGCACAGGCGCATTTGTGATGGGGTTGTTTTTCGGATATTTATTCTGGCGAACGCGCAGTTTGTTCTATCCGGTTTTACTGCACTTTATGAATAACGCACTTTCGACAATCGCTTATTATTTTTCTTCTGATCCGGATGCCGGTTTAGTGGGGCCGGCAAAGGAATCCGATAAATGGTTTATGTTGTTATACGGAATTATGGCGTTCATTCTTTTTGTTTATTTATGGAAAAAAATCGATGAGAAATTGAGGAATTCCGGTAGCATTCTTTATTTGGCTTCGAATAATCCGCACAAATTTGAGGAAATAGAACGTATTTTGCCCTCAACGATTACATTGAAAAAATTGTCGGATTTGGATAGAAATATATCTTTGCGTGAAACCGGTAAAACGTTGAAGGATAATTCGTTGCAAAAGGCGTTGCAGGTGGCGCGACGCTACGGCGTGGATGTCTTGTCCGACGATACGGGATTGGAAGTTGATGCTTTGGGTGGACGGCCCGGTGTTTACAGCGCACGGTTTGCCGGCGATAAGGCCACGGATGCGGAAAACCGGAAAAAATTACTCGAAGAAATGGCGGATAAATCCGATCGTTCGGCGCGTTTTCGCACGGTATTGACGCTTTTTTCCGGGAATAAAATCCGGCAGTTTGAGGGGACTGTAGAAGGGGAAATTACGCAAGAACCGCAAGGAACCTCCGGCTTCGGTTACGATCCCGTTTTCCGGCCGGAAGGATATGAGAAAACTTTTGCCGAAATGGATCCTGCGGAAAAAAACCGTATAAGCCACCGGGCGAGGGCAATTGAGAAATTATTGACATATTTACAAAAGGAATTTTCAGGAGATGTTACATAAGCTGATATTTTTATCCGGGCAGAAACGACGAAATCCTTCCTTGGCGGAACATTATGCCTTTTTGAAGGATAGCGAAAAAT
>CAYUQW010000115.1:3835-5287 GCA_964446985.1 uncultured Flavobacteriaceae bacterium | reverse complement strand
TAAAAATTTCCTTATATTTGGCTCTATGGAAAAAACCGGACGCAGACTAAGCATTTGGGAAGCCCTCGCCCCCATTCTGTTTCTGATCATTCTTTTGACCGTCAACGTGCGCATCTTCTCCGACGACGCCACGTCGGGACCCAATCAATTCGCCTTGATACTCGCAGGTATTTTTGCCGGCATCATCGGATTGATACACAAGGTTTCATACGAACAAATGCTCGAAAAAGTCAACCGTAACATCGCCTCCACTTCATCCGCCATTATCATTTTGCTTTTTGTGGGCGCACTGACCGGCATTTGGTTGCTCAGCGGCATTATTCCCACAATGATTTACTACGGACTGAAACTTCTCAGTGCCAAATTTTTCCTGGCATCCGCACTGCTCATATCCGCCTTTATTTCTTTGGTTATCGGAAGTTCGTGGAGCACAACGGCCACCATCGGTGTGGCGATGATGGGCATCGGTAATGCACTCGGTTTTCATCCGGGAATGGTTGCGGGAGCCGTGATTTCGGGCGCCTATTTCGGCGATAAAATCTCCCCCCTTTCCGATACGACCAATTTGGCTTCGGCCGTGGCCGGTGTCGATCTTTTCACCCACGTTCGTTATATGCTATATACGACCGTGCCGTCGATCAGCATTGCCTTTATTCTTTTCCTTGTTCTCGGATTTAATCATTCCGCGGCAAATGCCGTTTCACAAACCGAATTGCTCCAAGCCATCACACGGACTTTTCACGTAACCCCTTGGCTCTTTCTTGTTCCGCTTCTGGTTATCCTGCTGATTGTCCTCAAAACGAAACCCATCATAGCCTTGTTTCTCGGTGTGGTTTTCGGCGTTATAGCCGCATTGGTGTTCCAAAACGATTTACTCGTTCAACTGGCCGGGAGCAAACAAATACCGGCGGTGTATAAGATTATTACCCGCGCCATCGTCGGAGAGATCAACATTCACACCGACCATCCGCTGTTGCAAAAACTCTTTTCGAGCGACGGAATGACCGGAATGCTTTCAACCATTTGGCTGATTATCAGCGCGATGTTTTTCGGCGGCATTATGGAAGCCGTCGGCGCATTGAAACGTATCAGCGAAGCCCTTTTGCACGCCTTTCGCGGTATTTTCGGCCTCTTCCTTTCCACCGATTTGACCTGTATTTTCTTCAATGCCACCGCTTCCGACCAGTATCTCGCTATCGTCGTACCCGGAAAAATGTACAAACAAGCCTTCGACGACAAAGGTTTGGCACCGGAAAATCTGAGCCGGACTTTGGAAGACTCCGGAACGGTCACTTCCGTATTGGTGCCTTGGAATACCGGCGGCGCCTACAATGCCAAAGTGTTGCAAGTACCCACGACGGAATATTTGCCTTTTGCCTTCTTTAATCTCATCAGTCCCGTAATGACATTGATTTTCGCTGCATTACGTATCAAAATAAGAATGCGGAAGAA
>CAYUQW010000115.1:0-3735 GCA_964446985.1 uncultured Flavobacteriaceae bacterium | reverse complement strand
AGTCAAACGCCCAGTATTTTCAGAAGCAATTCGAACAGGACGACAATATCGATATGGTTTTGGTGACCAAAGAAATGTTCTCGCTTATCAATGAAATCAATTCGGGAAAAAACAAGGATTTGAAGGATTTTTATGCCCAATTGTCATATCTCGGAATGTTTAATGCGAATAATCCGGCCTCTATCGATAAAATTCGACGAACGGCCGTTGATTACGTGCATTCCAAGGATATGAAACTCTTGGTAAAAATCAAAAACAGCCGCAAAACCGCCGATTTCTATTATGTCCCTGCGGACAAACCCGGTTATGCCAAAGAATTGATCCTTCTGGTGTACTATCCGCAGGAAAAAAAGATTTCGCTCCTGCACGTGAAAGGATTGATCAATATGAAAAAACTCTCCTATCTCGCCTTGCAAGCCACCAATATAGATAAAGAATTATTGCAAAAGGCCGAACAGTCCGTCAATTGAATTTTTATGCAAAGCGCCAGAGCACATAAAAAAGGCTGAAAAGCGTCAGAAAGACTATTCCGGTAACGGCATATAGTCGCATCCATTTGCCCGGACGGTATTCCCCGGGAATTTCCTTGGAGGTTACCGCTTTGTAATTCAAAAATGCCAGGAAGGGAGCGGTAACAAAGGATAAGGTTGTGGCAATATCCACCATCACTTTCATTCGTGAAGCGAATACATCAATCAACAGGAGTGCGCCCGTTACCACCAGGAAAAGCCACGCCCAAACCGTCCAACCTCGCTTGGCTGTCCGCCAACCCGGAACCAAATATTCCGTCGTGGGTTTGAGCACTTTCGAATAGGCATCCAGACAAGTCAAAGTCGTGCTGAACATCGTCGTGAATGCCGCAATGGATATAACGGGATAAGCCCACGAACCGATAGTTTTCGTAAACAGACGGACCAACTGCCCGGCGAACTTTGCCCCGTTTTGTGCAAAATGCGCACCGGTCCCGTACATCACCAATGCGCCGAGGCTCAAAAAACCTATGGCCAACAAAACCGTACCGACATATCCGATATTAAAATCCAATAATGCTTCGCGCAATGCCGGACGGTAACCGGTGTCCCGCTGTTTCTCCACCGACCAATAGGAATGCCATACGGCGACGTCGATAGGAGCGGGCATCCAGCCGATAAAAGCAATGAGAAAAGCAATATCCAAAGCATTGGTCCATTCGAAAGGGCGCACCTTGGCGTAATCGGGATGAAATCCGTGTCCGAAAGCACTGATAACCGCCACAATCACCGAAAGCGACAACAGCAAGACAATGAATTTGACCAATTTATCCAATGTGGAAAATTTCCCCGCAAGCAATATCAGCATAATGCCGGCCAACAAAATCATGCTGACGGCCGTCGTGCTCAAATCGATATGAAGGAGGTTTTTCAACAATCCCGCCGTAACAATGGTAACCGCGGCTTGTATAGTAAACATTGTAGCAAAGGTCAATACGGCGTATAACCAAACCGCCCACTTGCCGATACGGTTGTATCCGTCGATCAGATGCTGCCCCGTGGCGGCGGCATAACGCGGCGCAAATTCGAAGAAAGGATATTTGATAACATTGGCCAAAACCAAAATTCCCAGAAAATAAAACCCGTAATTGGCTCCCGCCCGCGTCGATTGGACCAAATGGGAAACACCGACCGCCGTACCCGCCCACATAAGGCCCGGACCGAGCGCTTTAAGGAATTGCCGCTTGCTCATAATCGATAAATTTGAACAAATTTAATACATAACGGCTTGCCTTACAATAATGCTATTATTTCCTCGGCCCGGCAAAATCTTTTAAAAAACCCGTATCTTTGTTAGACTACAAACAGACTTGATGTTCGCTCGCATTTTACAGATAACATTGTTGTTTTTATTGATTTCCTCAACGGGATACGGACAAATAGACGGTTTTCCCCGGAAAAAAGGCGTAGGTAACCGCGGAAATCAAGGAGGAATATTCCGTCCCGGTGCCAATGCCGGCCCAAAAGCGGATTCGGCCCGTGTGCAAAACCAAGGAAAAAAAGACAAGCTGCGAACCTATCCGATGAAGCTTTACCGCTATTATTCGATCGAAGAAGACAGCGTGCCGGTGGATACCAGTCTGACAATTCGTAATCATTTCAAAATCAATTTCTTACAAAAGGATCTGTTCGGACTGATACCTTTTCAAAATATGGGTCAACCCGTGAACAATCCGCTTTATTTATTTGAAATACGGGATTTCGATCCCGTTCCCGAAGCCAAAGCCGGGTTTTTCTCCCGCAAGGATTTACCCTTTTTCAGTGTACCCACACCCTATTCGCGGCTGTTTTTCCTGACGGGGAACAAGAAAGGGCAAATGCTCGACAGCAAATTCGGCACCAATATACGTCCCGACTGGAACATAGGAGCGGGTTACCGGGGATTAAGTTCCTTGGGATATTACAAGCATACCTTGTCCGATCACGAAAATTGGTTTGTCAATACGGATATGATGCTGCCGGGAAATCACCTCTTTCTGCGTTTCTATCTGATCAAAAACCACCTGAAAAACGATGAGAACGGCGGTATTGCGAATGAGCAATTTTTCACGAATTCCACGACCTATTCGGACCGCAGCCGGATGCCCGTAATCAGTGAAAAGGATTTTTCCACCTGGCACAGCCGGGAGACGGGAATTGCACCGGAATGGTTTTTTGCCAAATCGCGGAAGGGTTTTTCGCTCGGATATGCTTTTGATTACCTGAAAGCTTATTTCAAATATGAGGGAGGTGAAGAAGTTACCGGCAGTTCACCGCTTCCGCTCCACCAAGATTTTGACAGCACCGGATACAGGGATTACCAACACCGTTTTTTCGTACGTTACCGGATGGATTCCCTTCGTTTGGAAACCGCATTTGAATACAGACGTTACTTCAATAATTTCGATAGCACACGCGTTATCGGAAGCACTGTTTTACCTGCCGTCAATTTATGGACATTCCGGACCGTATCGGCCAAAATCGGATATCAAGGAAAAAATTGGCGTAACCGTTCGAAAGCGGCATATGAATTTTCATTCGGTCAATATGATCTATCAACGCAATGGCAATACGGTAAGCATTTATCCGCACAATGGGAACTGTCCGCCCGGCTAGCCAATCCGGTTTTTTTGGTTCACCAATCCCGTTTCCCGAAATTCAATTGGTTAAACAGCTTTCAACGGGTTCGACAAAATAATATTCGTATATCATACCGGCACCGGCCCGGAAAAATTTCCGTTTCATTTCGTCAAACGGGAAATCCGGTTTACTTCTCCGCCGACAGCTTGCCCGCACAATATCCGGGGAAAATCAATCTTGTTCAGGTGGAATACGAAAAAGATTGGCACTGGAAAAAATTCGGACTGTACAGCCGTGTAAGATGGCAACGGATAATGCCTGCCAATCCGGCCGTGGATGCCCCGGAATGGGTTGTACGCGGCGCATTGTACTACGAGGACCGGTGGTTTACACGCCATATGCACTTGCAGACGGGCTTTTCCGTTGACTATTTTTCGGATTTTTACCTGCCCGGATACAATCCCTTGCTAAATACGTTTTTTCAACAGCGGAACAAACGCTACGGTAATTACTACATAGCAGACCTTTTCTTTGATTTCAAAGTAAAAAAGTTCCGGGCTTATCTGAAATTGGGACACTTCAACGCCTTTTGGGAACGTTCAAAACCGGCCTATTTCTCCGCACCGTTCAATCCTTTCGCCGATGT
>CAYUQW010000114.1:0-5301 GCA_964446985.1 uncultured Flavobacteriaceae bacterium | reverse complement strand
CACCGATTCCTTGGTCATCATCTTGCCGCGGGCTTTATATCCTTTGACGGCAATGAACTCGTCGGCGACGATTTGTTTGTTTTTCTTATCCTTTTTGCGGAATTTTATTTCTATCACCGGCCGCCAATCGTAAGATATGCCCGTCAGACGTGTTCCTTCGGGAATAACGGAATCTTTCTTGCGGATATCTTCGGGCAACAGACGTTTGACATAGTGTTTTCGCTCGGAATGATCGTAATATGTCACCGTCAAAGGTTTGCCGGGTTCCAGTTTGGAAATCAATTGGATTTTGTCCGGGAAATGTTTTTCCAGGAAAGGAATCAGCACTTCGATTTCGCCGTCTTCGGTAACGTAAAAGATTTTTTCCTCGCCGGAAAATTTGCCCAAATATTGGCCGCGCTCTTCCGTATTCAAGCGACGAACGATAGGGTCAAACCACAAATCGCGGGCTTGAAGGGTGGACACGCCTTTTTCCTTCAATTTAATCTGTTTGACAGGCAACTTGGTGACCAAATTTCCGCGGGCATTACGGCTTTTGATCATCAACTCGCTGAAATCGATATCGAACTTCGTTTTCCTCGATTTTCCCGTAGGACGCAGATATACGGTCACGGTCTCCGCCTCGCCGTTGGGGTTGGCCGAAAAATACATCACCTTGCTTCCTTCCTTGCCTTGCGTCAGGTCGTATTCCTTGTCGCGCGTGATGCCTTGCACATAAAAACGCTTCATATAATACGGCCCCTTGCGCCCGTCGCGATAAATCATATTGTAAATCGTGCGCGTATCTTTCTTTTTGAAAACGCCCACGTGAAGGATATCCTTCCCGACAAAAGTCTTCTGCGCCACTTTGGTAACCAGAAATTTACCGTCGCGACGAAATACGATAATATCGTCTATATCGGAGACATCGGCCACATATTCGTCCTTGCGTAATCCGGTTCCGACGAAGCCTTCTTCCCTGTTGACATACAATTTGACATTCCGAACCACAACTTTGGTCGCTTCGATATTTTCGAAACTGCGGATTTCGGTTTTGCGCTCCCTTCCTTGGCCGTATTTCTTTTTGATATCCTTGAAAAAACGGATGGTATAATCGGTGATGTTATCGAGATGGAATTGCGTTTCTTCGATCCATGCTTCGATATCCTCGATATTTTTACGCGCTTTGTCGAGGTCGTATTTGGAAATGCGTTTGATTTTTATTTCGGTCAACCTGATCAAATCATCACGGGTCACCGGCCTTTTCAAGTGTTTGATATGCGGTTGCAATCCTTTGTCAATGGCATTAAGCACGCCTTCCCAAGTCGTTTGGTCCTGAATATCGAGATAGATACGGTTTTCGATAAAAATCCTTTCCAGATTGGCATAGTGCCATTTTTCGTTCAATTCCGCCAATTGGATTTGCAATTCCTGCCGCAGCAATTCCCGTGTGCGGAAGGTGGAATGTTCCAGAATCTCGCTTACGCCCATAAAACGCGGTTTGTTATCCTGAATCACCACGGCAAGGGGCGAAACGGACACTTCGCATTTGGTAAAAGCATACAGGGCATCGATGGTCTTATCGGGAGAAACGCCCGGCGGAAGTATGATACGGATTTCGACGTTTTCGGCCGTATTGTCCAGGATTTTTTTGATGCGTATCTTGCCTTTTTCATTGGCTTTGATAATGCTGTCAATCAGGGTTCCCGTTGTGGTTTTGAAAGGAACACTGCGTATGACCAAGGTTTTGTTATCCTCGATATCGATTTTGGCACGGATAGTGATTTTTCCGCCGCGTTTTCCGTCGTTATAACGGCTGACATCCACCATTCCCCCGGTGGGGAAATCGGGATATATTTCGACCTTTTTTTCCTGTAAGATTTTGATCGATGCATCGATGAGTTCATTGAAATTATGCGGCAGAATGGTTGTGGAAAGCCCTACGGCGATACCTTCGGCGCCTTGGGCCAAAAGTATGGGAAATTTGGCGGGGAGAAAAACCGGTTCTTTCTTGCGTCCGTCGTAGGAGAGTGCCCATTGCGTAATCTTCGGGCTAAACATCACTTCGAGGGCGAATTTTGACAAGCGCGCCTCGATATAACGGGCCGCCGCGGCACCGTCACCTGTCAGGATATTTCCCCAGTTTCCTTGTGTGTCTATGAGCAAATCTTTCTGTCCCAATCCGACGATAGCATCATAGATGGAAGCATCGCCGTGCGGGTGGTATTGCATCGTCTGTCCGATAATATTCGCCACTTTGTTATAACGGCCGTCGTCCATTTCCTTCATAGCGTGAAGGATACGTCTTTGCACGGGTTTCAATCCGTCTTCCAAAGCGGGAACGGCACGTTCGAGAATAACGTAGGAAGCATAATCCAAAAACCATTCCTCGAACTTGGAACTGACCTTCGTGATTTTATCCTGGCGGCTTTTATCTTCGGGCATAGATTTGTCTCGATTTATTAGTCTTCATTTACCATATCCAATTCGACTTTCAGATTTTCGATAATGAATTTCTGGCGGTCGGGTGTATTTTTTCCCATATAAAATTCGAGAATTTCTTCGATGGATTTTTCCTCGTCCAATATCACGGGTTCCAGACGGATATCTTTTCCGATAAAATTCTTGAATTCCCCGGGCGAAATTTCTCCCAAACCTTTGAAACGCGTAATCTCGGGCTTTTGGTTTCCTTTGGACAAACGGGCAATGGCCGCTTGTTTTTCTTCTTCGGAATAACAATAAACGGTTTCCTGTTTGTTTCTCACGCGGAACAAAGGCGTTTCGAGGATATATACGTGTCCGTTGCGCACCAATTCCGGAAAAAACTGAAGGAAAAAAGTCAACAGAAGCAAGCGGATATGCATACCGTCCACATCGGCATCCGTGGCGATGATTATCTGATTATATCGCAGGTTTTCCAATCCTTCCTCAATGTTTAAAGCGGCTTGCAACAAATTGAACTCCTCGTTTTCATACACGATTTTCTTGGTCATTCCGTAGGAATTCAACGGTTTTCCGCGCAAGCTGAATACCGCTTGTGTCTCCACGTCCCTTGCTTTGGTGATGGAACCGCTCGCACTGTCGCCCTCGGTGATGAACAGGGACGATTCCAAGCGGCGGTCTTTTTTCATATCGTTGAGATGCACACGGCAATCGCGTAATTTTTTGTTATGCAATTTGACTTTTTTGGCGCGCTCACGGGCGATTTTCCGTATGCCGGCCAATTCCTTGCGTTCTTTCTCCGCTTCGATGATTTTTTGCTGGATGGCTTCGGCCGTTTCGGGATGCTTGTGCAGATAATTGTCCAATTCGGTTTTGATAAACTCGTTGACATAGCTGCGCACCGTGGGCAACCCGTCGCCCATTTCCGTGGAACCGAGTTTGGTTTTGGTCTGGGATTCGAAAACAGGCTCGATAACCTTTATGCTGATAGCTCCCACAATGGATTTGCGGATATCCGAAGCATCGTAATTTTTTCCGTAGAAGTCCCGCAGCGTTTTGACCACCGCTTCGCGAAACGCCGATTGATGCGTACCGCCTTGCGACGTATATTGCCCGTTCACAAAGGAGTAGTAAACTTCGCTGTATTGCGTTTTGCTGTGCGTCATCGCCACCTCGATATCTTCACCTTCGAGGTGGATAATTTCGTATCGGCGGTCTTTCTCGGGAATTTTTTCGCTGAGCAAATCTTTCAACCCGTTTTCCGAAAAGAAAACCTTATCGTTGAAATGGATTTTTAACCCGCGGTTGAGATAAACGTAATTTTTGATCAGTTTTTCCAAATATTCCGACCGGAAACGATAATGCGGAAAAATTTCGGGATCGGGAATAAATTCCACCAGCGTACCGTTTTTCTCGTCCGAAGGCATCAATTCGGATTCTTCGATCAACTCCCCGCGTTTAAACACGGCATATTTGGTCTTTCCTTCACGCCAAGCCTGAACTTTGAAATATTCCGACAAGGCATTTACGGCTTTGGTTCCGACCCCGTTCAATCCCACGGTTTTTTTGAAAGCACGCGTATCGTATTTTCCGCCCGTATTCATTTTGGAAACCACGTCCACCAGTTTACCGAGGGGAATCCCGCGCCCGAAATCCCGCACGCCGACCTTATTTTCCTCCAAACGGATCAGAATTTTTTTGCCGGCGCCCATAACGAATTCGTCAATGGAATTGTCGATAATTTCCTTGGTCAGGATATAAATTCCGTCGTCGGGCGCACTTCCGTCACCCAATTTCCCGATATACATACCGGGACGCATACGGATATGCTCCCGCCAATCGAGTGATTTGATATGTTCTTCGGTGTAATTCGTCGGTTTTCCGGGCATAAAATCGATAATTGAAAAAACTTGCGATCCGTTGCAAAGATAGAATTTTCAGTCGAACTTTTTTAGTCGATTCTTGTAATGCGCTGCATGAGGCGTGTGTTTAAACCGCCGGTGAATCCAATAATACATTTCCGGTTGGCGCCGGATACTTTCTTCCAACAAATAAAAATAGCGTTCGGTGATTTGAAAATCGGGATACTCTTTCGGTTGAAGTGCCAATGGACGCAATTTGGCCCGGTAATGTCCGCGTTTTGCTTTGACAATTTCAAGGAAAACAATGGGAATATCGTAGGTTTTGGCAATTTCCTCCGCCCCGGTATAAGCCGGCACGTCGTGACCGAAAAAAGGATACCATAATTTGGCTTTATGCGGCAAGGGATTCTGATCGCCCAGAAATCCGTATGCCGTTTTCTCTCCCGCTTTTTCTTTTTCGTCAATATAATTTCTCGCACGAAAGGTTGGGACGAAATCAAACCCGAATTTGGTCCGTGTGCGCAACATAAAACGGTTCATAAACGGATTGGCCAATTGTTTGTATATGGCCATCGGGCGGTGTTTCAATTGCGCTTTGGTCCCGATAACCCATTCCCAGTTTCCCTGGTGACCGCCATAGACAATCACCGATTTTCCCGCATTGTAGATATTTTCCAGCACTTCCGGATTTTCTATGCGAAAACGCCGTGACATCGCCTCCTGTGAGATACCGAAACTTTTGATCATTTCCAGAAAAAGATCGGCCAAATGCCGGTAAAATTTCCTTTCGATATCCAATCGTTCTTCTTCCGTTTTTTCGGGAAAAGCCAAAGATAAATTTTTTCGCACCACCGCCTTTCGATAACCTACAACCCGGTACATCAGGAAATAAAAAAAATCCGATATGACATACAATATCCGGAACGGCAGTATCGAAATAACGAATATCACCGGCGCCAGAAATAAAAATCCCAAGAACTGGCCAAGACGTCTCATTATTGCAAATATACCAATCTTC
>CAYUQW010000113.1:0-5371 GCA_964446985.1 uncultured Flavobacteriaceae bacterium | reverse complement strand
CCTTTGATTTTTGCCGGATCCAGATTTTTTTTCAGAAACAAATATTCATCGTACGAAGGTTTTTTCAACCGGCGAATCTTCGACCAGGGTATATTGCCCATTTTCGTATAATCGATACGGTCGATATAGAGCACATTGGAGCCCAAACGCGAAAGGGAATTTATCAAATAATCCTGCAAAGAATCCACGGCGGTAAAAATGGCTATCACCGAAAAAATTCCGATACTGACCCCCAGCAACGATAAAACCGTACGTAAAACATTGGACTTGAAGCCACGCAAAACCAATCCGGCCGCCGCCTTCCATTCGTCCCAGAAAAAATACCGGTTAGCCGGAGAAAATTTCATTATTACCTTTTGAACGTGAAGGTAAAAAGTTCTTCGGACAAATGCAATACAATCGGGATAATTTCTTAACTTTGTGAAACTTAAATATTAATATAAGGTATCGCTATGGGTTTTTTCGATTTCATGACCAAGGAAATAGCCATCGACCTGGGAACGGCAAACACCTTGATTATCTACAACGATAAAATAGTGGTGGACAATCCGTCCATTGTGGCAAGAGATATGCGTACGGGCAAGATTATAGCCGTGGGCAAGGAAGCGGCTTTGATGCAAGGGAAAACACACGAAGGTATCAAGACGATTCGTCCTTTGAGAGACGGCGTTATTGCCGATTTCGAGGCGGCGGAATTGATGATTCAGGAATTTATCAAAATGATCCCGCCTTTCCGGAAAAAATTCTTTTCGCCTAAACTTAAAATGGTTATTTGTATTCCTTCGGGCATTACCGAGGTGGAAAAACGCGCCGTACGCGACTCGGCCGAAAAAGTCAATGCCAGTGCCGTTTATTTGATTCACGAACCTATGGCGGCGGCTATCGGTATGGGACTGGATATCCAGAAACCGCAAGGAAATATGATTATCGATATAGGCGGCGGTACTACGGAAATCGCCGTTTTGGCTCTGAGCGGCATCGCCGTGAAAAAATCATTGAAGATTGCAGGAGATGTTTTCAATGACGACATCGTGTATTATATGCGTACCAAACATAATCTGTTTATCGGTGAACGAACGGCGGAACAAATAAAAATCGAAGTGGGATCGGCCTTGGACGAACTGCCCAATCCGCCCGACGATTACCCTGTTCAAGGACGGGATTTGATAACCGGAAAACCCAAAGAAATCGTCGTGTCCTATGATGAAATTGCCAAAGCCTTGGACAAATCTTTGACGCGTATCAAAGACGGCATCATTGAGACGCTCTCACTCACACCTCCCGAACTGTCGGCAGACATATACAAAAGCGGTCTTTATTTGGCTGGCGGCGGTTCGTTGCTTCGCGGACTGGACAAACGCATCAGCGATGCCACGGGATTGCCGGTGCACATCGGTGAAGATCCGTTGCGGGCGGTTATTCGCGGTACCGGCGCCGTACTGAAAGATTTCGACAAGTACAAAAACGTTCTCCTTCAATAGATTATGTGGGCGATCATCCGTTTTTTTATCCGCACGAAAGAAATTTGGACTTATGCGGTTTTCCTGTTGATTGCCCTTAACATGATACGTGTCAACCGTAAAATCTCGGGCTACCGCATTCAGCGTTTCGGCACGGAGACCGCAGCCTTGTTTCATCAAAAAATCGGGTTTATTCACCATTATTTACACTTGCAGGAAGAAAACCGTTTGCTCCAACAACAAAACAATGCGTTGCTGAATAAAATTTACCGGCAAAAACACGCATCCGGTTTTGATTTTTTGCCCGGATTTTTGTTCAAAACAGGACGAACCGTTTTTCTGAACAATCGCGGACTTCACCGTTTTATCATTATCGATGCCGGTAGCGAAGACAGTATTCGACCCGATTCGGGTGTAATGGGTCTAAAAGGCGTGGCGGGAATTGTTACGGCAACCGGGAAGCATTTTTCAAAAGTAATGTTATTGAACAACCCGGGCATTTCGATCAATGTCAAATTGAAAAACCAACCTTATCAGGCCTATACGGAAGGAGACGAAAACGACAGCCGGAAAATTTATCTGCGTGATTTTCCCGAAGAAGCCTCCGTGGAAGAAGGCGATACCGTCGTAACGGGCGGTTTATCCCTGATATTCCCTAAAAATTTTCCCGTAGGAACTGTCAAAACGATTTCACGAAATCCGGCAACCGGGAAGCGGGAAATCCTTATCGAACCTTTTGAAAAATTCAATACATTGACACGTGTTTTTATTGTCAATCATCCGATGAAAAAAGCTTTGGATTCCATAGTCAATGACGTACAATAGATTTTTTTTATGGGGAATAATCAGTTTGCTATTGCAATACTTCTGGTATGACAATATCGGGCATATGTGGGCCTACACGCCTCATTTCATCTTATTTATCCTGCTTTTTTTTCCGGAAAAAAACAAGGGGATTCTCTATTTGCTCACGGCATTTGCAAGCGGATTGCTAATCGATGCACTCCAATTCAGCGGCGGCATATACACGGCAACATCCTTAACTCTTGCATTGATATTGCATTATCTCTACCGGATTTGGCAACATCAATCCAATAGAAATATCGATTTTATTCGACTGCCTTCCGGCAAATTGACACTTGTGCTATTGGCCGCCTCAGTACTTTTCGAACTTCTGTTATATTGGTTCGATTCCTTTAGCTTTTCCTACGTTTGGCAAGAAAAAACATCGATTTTTCTCCAATCGATATCGGATAGCTTTTTCCTGTTGATATTTGTATTATTGTTGATCAGACAACCCGAAAATGCCTAAATAATCCGGCAATGCGACAACGTACCTACATCACGGTTGGCTTTTTTCTCCTACTGTTTTTATTGGTGGAATGGCGTTTGTTCGAATTGCAATTGAAGCCGAACCGGTACAAAAAATTAGGTCAGCTGAACAAATTGATCAAAGAATATGTGAATGCCGAGCGGGGCAAAATCTACGACCGTCATAACCGTTTGCTCGTATCCAACCAACCCATCTATGCCGTTTATATCACCAAAACCGAAACAAAGGCTTTCGACACGACGGCATTGGCCCGTTTATTGAAAATCGATAAGGCCGAACTGAAAAAGAGGATAGCCAAAGCCGGACGGTATTCGGCATACAAACCTTATTTTATTGCAGGCGGATATCTGCTTGACGAAATTATGCCCTTGAAGGAAATGCGCTACCGGTTCCCGGGAATTTCCATACGCAAGAAAAGCATACGTAAATATTATACCCGTCACGGTGCCAATTTTTTAGGCTATTTACAGGAAGTCGGCCCTAAAACCGTTGCCTCGGATCCCTTTTACGAAAGAGGCGATCTGATCGGTGTGGCCGGCGTGGAAAAATATTATGAAAAAGCTTTGAGAGGGAAAAAAGGCGTAAGGTATTATTATCGCGACAAGTTCAACCGTAAAACAAAATCCTATCTGCAAGGACAATGGGACACGCTACCCCGCCCCGGGAAAGATTTGCATTTGACCGTTGATATCGATTTGCAAAGTTTCATCGATTCCCTGATGCAAAACAAACACGGTGCGGTGGTGGTCCTGGATCCGGAAACCGGAGAAATCCTCGCATTGGTGTCGGCTCCGTCCTACAATCCCGAATTATTGAGCGGAAGGAAAAGAAACGAAATCATTACCAAATTGCTGCGCGACAAACTCAACAAACCTTTGTTCGACCGGAGTCTGCTTGGAACCTATCCGCCCGGTTCGCCTTTCAAACTGGTGGAAGCCGCCGTCGGTTTGCAGGAAGGGGCTATCACACCCTACACTTATTTCGTTTGTCATCACGGTTTCCGCTACGGCAACCGTTTTATGCGTTGCCACTGCGGTGCGGACGGCCCCGTTAGATTAAGCTATGCCATTCCTTTCTCGTGCAACACGTATTTTTCACAAACCTATTTACGTATTCTCGACAAGTACGAAACGCCGCAATCCGGTGTCAATCATTGGGCCGCAAGGTTGAAAAAATTCGGTCTGGGCGATTATTTGCACTACGATTTGCCCGTCGGGACGAAAGGTCTGATTCCCGACAGCAGTTTTTATGCGCGCTATTTCGGACATAGCCGGTGGAAATCTATGAACATCATTTCAAACGGCATCGGACAGGGACAGGTTCTCGTCACCCCGATTCAACTGGCCAATATGGTGGCCGCCATCGTCAACAAAGGTTATTACATCACACCACACATTGCCGGAAAAATCGGAAGCAAGCCGCCCGCCGAACGATTTCTGCAACGTCACGAAACGGGCATCGATTCCGTTTGGTTCGATTACGTCATACGCGGAATGCGTGATGTTTACCGGAAAGGGACAGCCCGTTGGTCACAAATTCCGGGTATCGATATGGGCGGTAAGACAGGAACGAGTGAGAATTTCGTGCGCATCAACGGCCGGCGCATCAAACTGCCCGACCATTCGATTTTCGTAGCGGCGGCGCCATTGGAACATCCGAAAATCGTCGTATCGGTTTTTATCGAAAACGGCGGATTCGGGGCCAATCTTGCCGCACCGATTGCTTCGTTGATCATTGAAAAATACCTCCGCGGAAAGATCTCCCGGAAGGATTTGTTGAATAAAGTTTTACAAACCGATTTGACGCCCGTTTACAAACTGAAAACCTATGGCCCGGAAACGAAACATTAATCTGGCGGATTACGATTGGCTGAGCATTCTCCTGTATTTGGCTCTCGTCGTTACCGGGATTGTGATGGTCTACACGGTGGACTATTATCATTCGAACGGTCAAAATACCTTCCACAGCTACCACGTTAAGCAGGCCGTTTGGTTTGGCATTAGCCTGATATCGATATTGTTACTGTCTTTGGTGGAGAAAAAGTTTATCCGGGAATGGTCTTCCCTGTTCTATCTATCCGGTTTGTTATTGTTGGCAGGGCTTTTTATCGCGGGCAAAGAAGTTTCCGGGGCGCGTTCGTGGTATTCTTTCGGCATATTCAGTTTTCAGCCGTCGGAATTGGCCAAACTGACGACCGCATTAGGCTTGGCCAAATTGATCAACGAACCGGGATTTAACCTCAGGTCGCTACGGGATTTATTCAAAGCCGTAATTCTGATTGCCATTCCCGCCCTGTTGATTTTGCTACAACCGGATTTGGGAACCACTTTACTTTTCGGGGCTTTTGTTTTGGTCTTATTTCGCGAAGGAATGAATGCCTCCTTATTGGGGATTACCGTATGGGCGATTGTCGTTTTCGTTTTGGCTTTGTATTTTCCGCTCCGGCCTATCATCATTTGGACATCCGTTACCGGATTAACCGTAATAGCCGTTATTTACGCCAAAATCAAAAAACACCGGACAGCGCCCGTTGCCCTAACTGCCGGCTTTGTCCTGATGACCATCGGCTGGGCGTGGG
>CAYUQW010000112.1:0-5383 GCA_964446985.1 uncultured Flavobacteriaceae bacterium | reverse complement strand
GCGTGCAAATCGCAAAATAAGCGTTTTGACGCCCGTATTGTCAAACTTGATTTTGGCGCGTTTGTCATCACCGTCGCCCGACAGTTCCAAGACGGTTCCCTTGCCGAAACGGCCGTGACGGACACGCATACCCGGTGCCAAATGCAGGGGTTCCGCATCGCCTTTGTTTTTTCTTGCGGACGAAAGCGGCTTTAATTTTCCCGACTGCAATGTAGCGGATATTTTGACGTCTTTTCGCTTGGACGGTCGCGGCGATTTGTTGCGGAAAGGCAAGTCGCGGTCGAAAATGTCGGGATCGAGAAAATTTCCCGCCCTCATTTTCTTTTGTATATCGGCACGCTCAACGAATTGATCGTCGATTTCATCCAGAAAGCGGCTCGGCTCGGCATCGTGAATTTGTCCCCAACGGTGCCGCATTTGGGCATAGGTGATTGTCAAATATTGTTTGGCGCGCGTAACGGCCACATAGAACAACCGCCTTTCTTCTTCGAGATCTTCGCGGCTGGTCAGGCTCATAGCCGAAGGGAACAAATTTTCCTCCATCCCGGTAATATACACCACGGGGAATTCCAGTCCTTTGGCCATATGCACCGTCATCAACGTAACTTTATCGGGATTGTCGTCCTTTTCGTCCATATTGGAATACAAGGCCACATTTTGCAAAAAGGACGTCAGGGAAGTATCGCCGTTTTCCAATTCACGCTGTTCGTCGAGAAAATCCTGCATCGCATTCAGCAATTCCTGAATGTTTTCCATCCGCACTTCGGCTTCTTGCGGCCCTTCTTTGGCATAAGCGGCCGAAAAGTTTACTTTTTTCAGGATTTCCTTGGTGAGTTCATATACATTTTTTTGTTTGGCCCGCACGCGAAAACTCAAAATCATTTGGGCAAAATCCTTCAATTTTCGCATCGTCCCCGCATTGACGGGCAAGCGGTATTTCTCCGGATTTTCCACCACCTCGAAAAGCGAAACACCGTGTTTGTCGGCCGTGACGGTGATTTTATCCATAGTGGTTTGTCCGATACCGCGGGCGGGAAAATTGATAATCCGCCGCAAAGCTTCTTCGTCTTTGGGATTTTCCATCAGACGCAAATAAGCCAAAACATCTTTTATTTCTTTGCGTTGATAGAAGGAAAGACCGCCGTAAATACGGTAGGGAATATTGTAGTTGCGCAAAGCTTGTTCCAAAGCGCGCGACTGGGAATTCGTCCGGTAAAGTATGGCAAAATCGGCATTGTCGAAATGTTTTTCCAGTTTTTTCTCGGCAATGTCCTGAGCCACCAGGCGTGCCTCTTCATTTTCGTCAAAAGCGGAAACAATGCGTATTTTTTCGCCCGTATCGTTGGCCGTCCAGAGTGTTTTATCGATTTTCTGTTTGTTTTTTTCGATAAGCGAATTGCCCGCTCCTACAATATTTTTTGTAGAACGGTAATTTTGTTCCAACTTAAACACCACCGCATCGGGATAGTCTTTTTGGAAATTCAGAATGTTGCGGATATTTGCGCCGCGAAACGAATAGATACTCTGCGAATCGTCTCCCACAACGCAGATATTCCGGTGACGGCTTGCCAAAGCACGTATAATCAGATATTGAGAGTGATTGGTATCCTGATACTCGTCCACCAAAATATGTTGGAATTTATTTTGATATTTGGCCAAAACCTCCGGATACAAGGCAAACAATTCGTTGGTTTTCAATAGTAAATCGTCAAAATCCATCGCATTGGAACGAAACAGTTTTTCATTGTATTTCCGGTAGACTTGGGCAAACTTTTCCCGTCGCGCCAAAGCGTCCTGCTCCATCAATTCATAGGTTTTTTCATAGACTTTGGGCGTGATCAAATTGTTTTTCATTATCGATATGCGGGCGGCAATCTGTTTCGGTTTGTAAATATCCTTGTCCAATCCCATTTCCGAAATCACCTGACGGATGGCTTTCAGCGAATCTTCCTGATCATAAATACTAAATCCCGACGAGTATCCCAACCGGTCCGCTTCGACACGCAGAATCCGGGCGAAAATCGAGTGGAATGTCCCCATCCAGATATTCCGTGCTTCGCTCTCTCCCACCACTTGGGCAATCCTCTCTTTCATCTCGTTGGCCGCCTTATTGGTAAAGGTGAGTGCCAGAATGTTAAACGGATCGACACCTTGGGTCATCAACCACGCAATACGGTAGGTCAACACACGGGTTTTTCCCGACCCGGCACCGGCAACGATCATCATCGGACCGCCGGGGTGCGTTACGGCCTTTAACTGAACGGGGTTGAGCAGTTTCTCGAAATTTTCCAAGGGACAACTTTTGGGACAAAGATACGTTTTTCGGAGCGAAAAGTATGCATAAAAAAACCGTCAATCCCTTCCGTAGCGGGAAACAAATTGCGCTTTGGCCAGGCTGTGTTTCCGGATTTCCGCCACCGCTTCGCCGGGTTTGGCACCGGGCGAAACCGATAATTGCGGAACATCCAGCGCATACAGGGTAAAAACGTATCTGTGCACACCGCTTCCCTTGGGCGGACAAGGGCCGCCATAGCCTTTTTCCTTGTAGTCGTTGAAAGTTTGAACGGCTCCGGCGGGTAACTTGCGCGGGTCCGTGCTGCCGGCTCCTTCGGCCAAATGCGTATGGGAAACGGGAATGTTTACCACGATCCAATGCCACCAACCGTGTCCCGTAGGCGCGTCGGGGTCGAACATTGTCAGGGCGAAACTGCGCGTGTTGGCGGGCGGGTTTTTCCATTCGAGGGCGGGAGAAACATTCCGGCCGCCGCATCCGTACCGGTTATAGACGTATTTTTTCGTAAAATATTTGCCGAGCGAAGGCGATTCCAACCGGAATTTTTCCCCGCAACAAACAAGGGACGTCAGCATAACGGAAAAGACGGCCAAAAGCGGAAACAGATAAAATTTTTTCATCGTATCGATTTTTTATACAAGGTAAGGTTTTGCGGAAATTTTGTCAAGCGTCAGAAACGGTAAATCCATTCGACGTCCACCAATAAATCGATATGATTGACCACGTCGCGCAAAAACGGATATTGCGGAATGGCGCTGCGGTAAGGTTGGTAAAAACATTCCGCTTTGGCATAAAAAGAAAACCGCTTGCTTATGTTTTTCTTGTAGCGGACGGAATTTATCCACAGTTGACGCACAGGTTCGCGGTGCCGGCTGAAAATGGGAATGGGTTCGCCGCCGGACGTATAGTATTTGTCCACGCGCCGGCTGACGGTTTGGAAAATATCTTCGCCCGAAGGCGCATTGAATCTGTCGGCATACCAAAAGGAGAACGATACGGACCACTGCGTCGAATACCAGGAAATGCCGGTGAATAAAGCTTTGCCGTTGCGAAAACCGAGTTCTTCCGGGTTGTTAGAATTCATCGTATGCATCATTGCATAAGCGAAAAACACAACGTCGGAACGGGTGTCGAGGTGATACAAAATTTCCGGTCCGGCACCGGCACTCAATACACTGAGAATGTCGTTTTTGCCGCGCAGATATTTTCCTTTCAGATTGATTTGCCCGCCGCGGTGGTGAATATAAACCTGTGCGGGGAAACGGCCTTGCCACTTGTGTGTTTTAAATAGTACCGGACGGATGAAACCGGTAAAATTCAAACGTTCGCGCAACGTATCCCTCCGCCGGATAAACCGGTGCCAATCCAATATAAATCCACCGGAAAACAAAGCGGTTTGATAGTGATATTCCGCGCCCGTTTCCAGACGTCCGGGACGAAGGCGGAATTCTTCGTCATACAAAGGACGCCACAGGTAGGGCCGGCCTTCCCAAGTGGTTAAATTGCCGAATCGCCAGGAATGCCTGCGGTTTCGATAGGACAAGCTAAACAACGGCTTGGTTTGAAATTTCCCGGCATTGCCCCAAAATTTGACCGCATAAACACCGCCCGACAAGGTCCAATGTTCCGTCAGCGGGTAGTGGATGCGGGGAACGAGGATATGTCCGGGAAGCGTATAGCCGTCGGCGATAAAGTTGCCGTATTCTTTGTCGTAGAAAAAATTGTTGTTATAGAACGAAAACGTCAAGCTGTCCGTGAAAGATTGTGCCTTCAATGCCGTTTGCCACAGTAATATAAGAAGCGGAACGTATCTCTTCATTTGCCGGAATGTTTTTCAGAATCGCGGGTTCACAATGGTATTGTAAATGGAACCGAAGGTATAGGAAAAACCACCGAACACGAAATAATTGTAACCCGACATCAGTTGGCGCTGGCTGAGCAACATTTCTTCCAAGGTCAAATCGGAGCCGGAAATGTTGATTTGGTTATGTGTAATGGAATAATATCCCGACAAATGGAAACTCAGTCCTTTGATCAGACGCAGGTCTATCGAACCGGAGAAATTCACGGCGTTCAACCGCGGGTTGTGCAGGAAGACGTCATAGGTAATGCCCACATTGTAATCGCCCCAGGTTTTGATAATCGACAGGCTGACATCCAGCGAGTTGGTCCAAAGAAAATCCTCCGTTTTGTTGAAAACGGTCCGTTCGAAATATTTGTTGTACACAGGTCCGATGCGCTCGGTAATCGTCAGGGCGTGCTTTGTGGATTCGGCATAAGGGAAAATGTTATATTCCAATCCGGTTTTGATATCCGCGGCATACCGGTAATTGGCAAAAACCGACCGGCGGAATTTCTCGAAAAAAGCATAACTCCAATGCTCGTTGATGCCGAAAATTTGCGAAGCCGAAGCTCCGAAACCTTCGCGGTAGGAACGGATGATGCGATCGTTGTAATGATATTCGCTTGCATTGTTATTATAATGCAGGCTAAAATGGAATTTGTTTTTTTTCAATACCTGATTGGCCGAGACGGAGTAATTTTGGTAGAAACTTTTCCTGTTTTCATCGCCGTTAAGCATTCCGTTGGCACTTAGCCGGAAAACCCAATGGTTCCATTTGTCTTTAACCGCTGCGGATTTTTTAGCGGATTCTTTCCAGCGAATATGCAGTTTGTCGTTCAAACCTTTATTCATCCAGAAAGGTATCAATCCTGCCCGGATATAGTCAAGAAATTTTTTTCTGATTTGTTCCTTGGTCATATCCGGATTGACGGAAAAGTGTAATTTCTCGCGAATGTCTTTCTGTTTCTCCGAAGGGATAAACTCGAAATAATAAACCTCGCCCCCGCCGCCGTTGGCTTCGGAAGTGACCAGAATATGCACGTCGGCATAATGCCGGTCGCGGACAAACTCAACGCCTTGGAGATTTTGTTTCAGATAATCCGTAAAACACTCCCAAGCCCGGCAGTTGTAGTATATTTTCAGTGGGGAAATGCTGTCGTTTTGCGCATACGTCCCGGCGGAAATCAGAAAAACAACTAAAAGCAGCTTGCGCATCTTTGTTTTTTCGGGTAAAAATAGCGAAAAAA
>CAYUQW010000111.1:0-5402 GCA_964446985.1 uncultured Flavobacteriaceae bacterium | reverse complement strand
TCGATAAAATCCGGGGAAAAAGCGGTGCCTTTCTCGATGTCCCGGGCGGCTTTTTTACCTAGTATTTCCGGTAGAAAACGAGGCGACAGCCCGTAGCCGGGACGGATACTGCGTACATTTTCGCCGGTGAAAATTTCACCTTTTTTGATATCTTTTACCACATAGAGGGAGCGGGCGAATTGCCGGCTTTTTTTCATTTTTTCGGTCAACGAATAATCGATTTTTCCCAAGGCTTTTTCGGTTTTCCTTACGGCATCGACCATTGCGGCAAATTCCTGTTCGTCAAGTGAAAACGAAGCATCGGGCGAAGGGATATTATGGTTGAGAATAAAATGTTTTTCAATCATCACCGCGCCCAATGCGGTGGCTATGACAGGAACCAATTCGCCTTTGGTATGATCGGATAATCCGCTCAGGACATCAAATCGTCGGGCCAAATCCGGTATCATCCGTAAGTTGGCATCTTCGATTTCGGCAGGATATTGCGATGATGTTTTCAGCAGAATAATGTCGTTATTTCCGGCTTTTCGGCATGTTTGCACTGCCAAATTTATTTCTTCTTCCGTGGCTATGCCGGTGGAAATAATCATAGGTTTTCCTTTTCCTGCGGCATAAGCTATGAGCGGAATATCGGTAATTTCAAAAGAAGCGATTTTATAAGCCGGCACATTTAATTTTTCCAGAAAATCCACCGCCGTTTTGTCAAAAGGTGACGAGAAACAAATCAAACCTTCCTCACGGGCCGTACGGCACAGTTCCGGGTGCCATTCCCAAGGCGTATAGGCCTCTTTATACAATTCGTATAAAGTTTTCCCTTCCCAGAGTGTTCCCTTGATTAAGAAATCGTCTTTACGGCAATCGATTGTGAGCGTATCGGCCGTATAGGTTTGCAGTTTTATGGCATCGGCACCGGCACGTTTGGCGGCGCGAACGGTTTCCTTGGCAATTTCGATATCGTGTCCGTGATTGGCCGACAGTTCGGCAACAATCAAGGTTTTTCCTTTCCCCAATGCAAAATTTCCTATTTTCATTTCGATAGAATTTTATTTTCTTCGAGTATGATTTTTTTATTTGTTTCCCATTCGTAATCAATAATTTGTATGGCTCCGTTAGGCGTTTTGACGATAAAGTCGGCGGCATCCAAAATCATTCCGTCCGGCATATCATACCGGTAGCCCCTATCCGAGGAAACGGCTTTATGGATTATGAGTTTATGTCCTTCATAGAAGGTAAATGCTCCGGGATAGGGTTTTGCCTGCGCACGAATCCAGTTGAGGATACGTTCCTTGTACCAGTGCCAATTTATCAGGCCGTCTTCCGGCGTGCGTTTTCCGAAATAGGTGGCTTTCCGTTCGTCCTGACGATGAAAAACCAGGGTTTCCCGGTTATAAATCCGGGATAATAAATTCCGGACGGCTTCCGGGTACATTTTTTTGAATTTTAATAGGATATCATTCCCCGTATCTTCCGGATGTATATCTATTTTTTCTTGCCATACAATATCTCCCGTATCGACTTCTTTCTCCATTCTATGAATGCTGATGCCCGTATGTTTTTCACCGTTAATAATCGCCCAGACATGCGGTGTACGGCCTCGATATTTCGGCAAAAGCGAGCCGTGAATGTTCAGGGCATAATCCAACGGAATATGTATGATTGTTTCGGGAATAATGAACAGATAGTTGACGGAAAAAAGTACATCTATATCACCGGATTGATGCATTATTTCCAAAATTTTTTTCTCTTCCTTGCGCGGATTGCCCGTATGAAACGGAATATTTTTAGTTTGGCAAAAACGAATGATGTCTTTGGAGTTTTTATCGGTAAGTATGAGTTTCCAGTCGAGAAAACCGGCGGATTCGTATAATTTTTCGAGGGTATGAAATCCGAGGTTACCGCTTGCCAAAAAAACGGTTTTTAATTTGTCATTGAGGGCGGGACGTCGTTTTTCGTATATAAGAACATCAACTTTTCCTTCGCCGGTTTCGTGAATTTTTTTCCGGATTTCCGTCAGTTTATATCCGTTTTTTTCCAGAACAGGGTAGAGGTGAGGGCGCACATCGAAGGCATAAATATAGATTTTTCGAAGTTTCAATTCCTCAAAAGCAAGCTTTTCCGCCAAAGAAAGAAAAATTGTCCAATGTTTCTCGAATTCCCGGTTTTCCAGCGACGTATCCATCAAAAAAGATATTTCGCCGGACTGTTTTTGCCAATTGATATGAACAATTCCGCCGTAGCCGATACATTTGTCTTTTTTCAGATAGGAAAACAAAATTTGTTCGGGTTTATCCTGTTCGAAAAGCTTATCGACCACTTCCCGGAAGTATTTTTCCTGTTCCTGTTTCGTTAGCGGTTTTTTTTGGCGCAGATGATAGATTTGCTCGTTGCGCCAGCGCATAATATCGTATTTATCCTTGTCACGTATCGGAACAATGCGGTAATCTCCCTGTTTAAATGTTTGATTATGTAAAATTTTGTAGATTCTATTTTCGCTCATGGAGAATTTTATATTTTAATTCGGCCATTTCCCAATCTTCCGGTGTATCGATATCTTGGACTTTATAAGCGGGCAAAATGACGGCTCCCGTATTTTCGGGCCATAGCGTTTTTTCTTTGGATAAGACGGACGTTTTTATCCAATAGAACAAACCGGCATCGTGGTAAGCCGGTTCCAAATCCTGGGAGCGTTTACGCAGATTTTCGGGCCATATCATTTTGATTTTATCACCTTGGAACCGCAAAGCGCGTTGGATGGGATAATCATAGCGAACGACGGGGAAAACGGCATCCAGACGTTCGTTTATCATTTTATCGTAGGCTTTTTTCAGGTCTTCGGCTTGGAGAAAGACGGCTGTGGGCAAAATACAGCATAGATTTTCTATCCTTGTTTCTTTTTCCTTTTCATACATTTTCGTTACTTCAATCAACACATCGGACAGGGTGGCGTAATCACCGGCATTTTGACGGCTTCGGAGGAAAGGGACGGAGGCGCCGTAATGTTCGGCAACGGAAGCTATTTTTTTATCTTCGGTGGAAACCATTATTTCATCGAACAATCCCGATTCCCGGGCAACTTCAATAGCATGGGCAATAATCGGTTTGCCGGCAAAAGTTTTAATGTTTTTTCCCGGGATACGTTTGCTTCCGCCTCGTGCAGGTATAACGGCCAAATTTTTCAGCTGTTTTTTCATATGTAGCGTTTATGCTATTGAAAAAAATCTTTGATTTTTTCTATAACATACTCTTGTTCTTCCTCCTTCAAACTCGGATACATCGGCAGGCTCAACGTTTTTTCGTAATAAGCTTCCGCTAAGGGAAAATCCCCTTTTTTCCATCCCAAGCGGGTATAGTAATCCAGTAAATGCACCGGAATATAATGTACTTGTACCAAGATGCCGTTTTTGTGTAGGTAATCGTATAATTCCTTGCGTCTTCCGGTGAGTATGACAAACAAATGCCAAGCATGTTGCCGGTTTTCGGGTATATATTGAAAATCAACAGGCAATCCCGCAAGTTCCCTTTTGTATTTCCGGGCAATCTCACGGCGTCGTTCCAGTCGTTCGTCGGCTTTTTTCAATTGGCTGTTTCCCAGGGCGGCTTGGATGTCGGTGATGCGATAATTGTATCCCAAACGATGCATTTCGTAATACCATCCGCCTTGTTTTTCCCGTTTGAGCACGCGGTATTGCAAGTTTTTTTTGGTAATTCCGTGGGTGCGAAGCATTAATAATTTTTCATAAATATCCGCGTCGTTTGTCGTAATCATACCACCTTCTCCGGCGGCAATATGTTTAACCGGATGGAACGAAAAAGCCGTGGCTATGCTGTGCGCACCGTTTCCCGTCTTGTAGCTGATTCCGTTGCGGTCCGTGTAAGTCGCTCCCGGGGCGTGACAAGCATCTTCTATGATTTGAAATCCGTATTTTTCCGCCAGTGTTTGGAGTTCGGGATAATCCGCGGGTAAACCGGCAAAATCCACGGGAAGTACGGCTTTGAAATAGGCTTTGGGATGTTTTTTCAATAAATCTTCCAGCCGGTTCGGGTCCATCAAAAACGTTTCGGGGTCAATATCAACAAAATGAACGCGTGCACCTGTATAAAGTGCCGCATTGGCCGTTGCGGCAAAAGTAACCGGCGTAGTGATGACGTGATCGTCCTTTCCTATATTCAAAGCCAGTAATGACAAATGTAATGCGGCGGTTCCGTTGGCCACGGCCACGGCATATTTGCTTCCGGCGTAGCGGGCGAAATTTTCTTCAAACTCTTTGATTTTCGGTCCTTGGGTTAACCAATCGGACCGGAGAACCTCCACCACCGATCGGATATCCTCTTCGGTGATTTCCTGACGTCCGTATGGAATGCGATATTCAGACATCCAAATGCAAATTTTCACGAATTAGGCGGCGTAAGGTTTCTACGGATAAATAGGGTTTGTTATCCTTGGAATTATACGAAAAACCGTCGGGAACTTTTTCGGCTCCGGTTTCCTTGATGAAGCGGTTTAGGTCGAAAACAGGCTGTGAAGGTAAAATGGTGAAATAATCTCCGTGATCATACGTATAGAAAGAGTCGGAAGACGTGATCATTTCTTCGTGTAATTTTTCGCCCGGACGGATGCCGATTTCTTTTAATTCGCATTCCGGACAGATAGCACGGGCAAGATCGGTGATGAGATACGAAGGAATTTTCGGGACAAAAATTTCACCGCCCCAAGCTTTCTCCAATGCCAGGAAAACCATATCCGCACCTTCGTCCAAAGAAATATTGAAACGGGTCATTCTCTTGTCGGTGATGGGAAGAAAACCTTTTTTGCGTTGACGGTAGAAAAAAGGAATCACCGACCCGTTCGAACCCATGACATTGCCGTAGCGTACAACCGAAAATTTAATGTCCCGTTTACCTTTGATATTATTGGCGGCAATGAACAATTTATCCGATGTCAGTTTGGTGGCACCGTAGAGATTGATGGGAGCGGCGGCTTTATCCGTGGAAAGAGCGACAACATGCTTGATATTATTGGCAAAGGCGGCATCTATCACATTCTGTGCTCCCATAATATTGGTTTTGACGGCTTCCATGGGATTATATTCCGCCAGGTGAACGTGTTTCATCGCAGCGGTGTGAATGACAATATCTATCCCTTCCATAGCCCGGATCAAACGTTCTTTATCCCTGACATCGCCGATGAAAAAACGCATGTTCGGATATTTTTCTTTGGGATAATCCTGCTGCATGCGGAATTGTTTCTGCTCGTCCCGGGAAAAAATCACCAGGCGTTCGATATCGGGAAATTTTTCCAGAATACGGGCTGTGAGTTTTTTGCCTAGGGAGCCGGTGCCGCCGGTAATTAAAATTTTGGATTGACGGGAAATCATTCGGTTACGTTTATATTCACAAAGATA
>CAYUQW010000110.1:0-5447 GCA_964446985.1 uncultured Flavobacteriaceae bacterium | reverse complement strand
CCGCACACCAATTATTTCAAACCCGAAGACCGAGAACGTTTCGATATGGATATGGCCGGTTCGTTCGAAGGCATCGGTGCGCGGCTGCAAAAACAAGGTCCCTACACCAAAATCGTCGAATTGATTCCGGGCGGTCCGGCTTGGCGAAGCGGAAAAATCGAAGTGGGCGATATCATCCTCAAAGTCCGTCAGGAAAACCAGAAGGAACCGGTAGACGCCGTCGGTATGCGCATCGACAAACTGGTCAAGCTTATCAAAGGTCCCAAAGGAACAACCGTTTACCTGACCCTGAAAAAACTCAACGGAAAAATCGTGGAAATCGCTTTGGTACGCGACAAGGTGATATTGCAGGAAACTTTTGCCAAGTCATTGTTGATCAAAGACAAAGGAAAAACCTACGGCTACATTCTTTTGCCCAAATTTTACCATAATTTCAACGACAGCAACGACCGTAATTCCGCCAAAGACATCAAAAAGGAATTGAAAAAACTCGAAAATGCCGGCGCTCAGGGCGTCATCATCGATCTGCGCAACGACGGAGGCGGCTCCCTGTGGGACGTCATCAAAATCGCCGGTTACTTTATCAAGTCCGGGCCGGTCGTGCAGGTACGCAACAGCAGCGGCGACGTCCGCGTACTTTACGACCGTGACAATCACAAAATCGTCTGGAAAAAGCCCGTCATCGTGCTGGTGAACGAATTGTCCGCTTCGGCCTCCGAAATTTTGGCGGCGGCCTTGCAGGATTACAAACGTGCGATTATCATCGGCGGCCCGCAAACCTACGGCAAAGGAACCGTGCAAAAATTCATCGATTTGGACCAAGTGGCACGTGAAAAAAACGCCAGACTCGGCTCCTTGAAATGGACCACCCAAAAATTCTACCGCATCAACGGTAATGCCACCCAACGAAAAGGCGTTCGTGCCGATGTCATCATTCCCGATCGTTATACCTATCTGGATATCAAGGAAAAAGACCAACCCACCGCCCTGCCCTTCGACTCCATCTCCGCTTCCGGCTATAAAGTTTGGAACGGTTATGTGAACCGCGAAGAAGTGGCACGACGCTTGCAACAACAAGTCGACACAATGCGTATTTTCAAGAATATCAATCTGCTGGCACAAAAATTCGCACAAAACAGCAAACAAAAAGTTTTCCCGCTCAACAAAAACGTTTTCTTGAAAAAACTGATGCAATCACAAGAAGAAATCGAACGGCTGGACAGCCTCACGAAGTACGATAATCATCTGCATCTGGAAAATATTCCCGCCGACACTATCGGAAAAAGCCAAGATACCGTCTTTACGGAAACCCGTAAGCGCTGGATAAAAAACCTGAAAAAAGATCCTTATCTCGAACAGGCCGTTCGTGCCTTGGAAATGCTGCAAACAAAATAAATCAATGAAAAAAAAGGCAACATATTTTTTGTTGACATTTCTTTTGGCCGTGTTGCAGTACAACTGTAAACACAATAGCAACCGCAATCCGTTTCTCGACAATGTTTCTTTCTCTTTCGACATCAACCTGGATTTGCCGCAATACAATACGTTGAAATATCCCGGGAATGCCTTATACATTGCCCAAGGAGGTCTCCGCGGGGTTTTTGTTTACAATACCGGTTCGGGCTACAATGTTTTCGAAGCCAGCGATCCGAATCATTATCCGAGCGACTGTTCTACAATGGAATTATCCGGACTGCAAGTGCGCTGCCCCTGCGAAGGCAATACCTATTCGTTGTCCGACGGCGGTCCCGTACAAGGAAATGTAACCTATCCGCTAAAACCCTACCGCAGCCGCTTAAACGGAAACATCCTAACCATATATAACTGACCATGGTATTCACACGTCAAACATTGCACGAATATTTGCATCGCGACAGCCGGACGCGCGATATTTACCACGATCTCAACCCGTTCAAGGTCAAGGAAATCCTCCTTGTTTCCAGCTTGTATGACGCTTTTACCATCGAAAAAGAGGGGAAATTCTCCGAAATTATGCTGTATGATTACGGCAACCTGAACCTCACCTCCTTGCCGCGTATCACCGGTGTTTCCACCAAAAAGGAAACAATGCAACAGCTGGAACAGAAAAATATCGATATGGTGGTGGTGATGGTGGGATTCAATCAAAACCGGAGTATTCGCATCATCAAAGCCATCAAGGAAAAATATCCCGATAAACCCGTTTTCGTTTTACTTAACAATCATTCTCAAACCAAGTATTTTCAGAAGAACAAGCAGGAAATCGGATTTGATCAAATGTTTATTTGGGATGCCGATCCGCGCATCTTTTTTGCGATGATAAAATACCTGGAAGACCTGAAAAATGTCGAAAACGACGTATCCTTGGCCAATGTGCGCATCATCCTGATGGTGGAAGATTCCCCCGAATATTATTCGGCCTACCTGACGCGTTTGTACAAATTGATTTTCGAACAAACCAACAAAATCATAGACGAGGTCAAAACGGATAAATTATATAAGGTATTGAAATTGCGCGCAAGGCCTAAAATATTATTGGCCAACACATATGAAGATGCATTGGATACCTTCAATCGGTATAAAAACAATATTTACCTTGTAATTTCGGACGTTCAATTTCCCAAAAACGGCTCCATTGCCGATGATGCGGGATTTGAATTGGTGGAACATATCAAAGCGGAAAAACCCGATTTGCCTGTGGTTTTGCTGTCGTCCAACCGGGATAAAGAAGAAAAAGCCAAACGCTACGATATCACTTTTATCAACAAAAACGATGAGGATTTATACAAAAAGTTAGAGAAAAAGGTTATTTACAAACTCGGATTCGGGGATTTTGTTTTTCGCAATGCCAAAGGCGAAGAAATTGCCCGTGCCGCCAATTTGCAGGAATTCGAACAAATCATCAAAGAAATTCCGGCGGAATCCATCTTACACCACGCCGCCAAGCATCATTTTTCCAAATGGTTGATGTCGCGCTCCGAAATACAATTGGCTTCATTGCTCAAAGAAAAAACCACGCGTGATTTTACGGATGCCGAGGAAATACGTTCCTATCTGCTGGAAATGTTGAAAATGTACCGGGACGAAAAGCCCGAAGGAAAAATCATTCCGATCGAGACGAGCAAATGTGATAATCCGGCCAATATTCTCCTGTTGTCGCCCGGGGCTTTCGGCGGTAAAGGACGCGGTTTGGCCTTTATCAATTCCTTATTGTACAAAACCGACTTGGGCAATGCCGTTGAGGGGATACGCATCAAACTTCCGCGGACGGCCATCATAGGTGTCAAGGAATTTGAAGATTTTATCGAAAAAAACGATTTGGCCAATATCAAGGACGAACATCTGACGGATCGTGAGGTGCGGAAACGTTTCATGGAAGGCAAACTTTCACACGAAGTGAAGGAAAACCTGTGGCTATTGCTCCAATGCTTTAAGAAACCCTTGGCCATTCGTTCGTCGGGACTGTTCGAGGACAGCCTTGATCAACCTTTTGCGGGCATTTTCGATACGTATATCTTGCCCAACAATGCCGAAGACGTACGCGTCCGTTTCAAGCAACTCACCGATGCCGTTAAATTGGTGTATGCTTCCGTTTTCTTTGAGAAATCATTGAATTATTCCAAATCCATTAACAAAAAACTGGGGGATGAAAAAATGTCTATCGTCATCCAGGAATTGGTCGGACACGAACATCAGGGACTGTACTATCCGCATATCAGCGGCGTAGCGCAATCCTACAATTTTTATCCTTTTGCCGATATGCGTCCGGACGACGGTTTTGCCGTCATCGCCGTAGGGCTCGGCTCGTATGTGGTTGAAGGGGAAGTGGCTTACCGTTTTTCTCCCAAACATCCGAAAATTCAATTTCTGAGCTTGCAAGATCAAATCAAATATTCACAGACTTATTTTTATGCATTGGATATGACGCGGCAAGATGTAAATCTTTGCGAAGGACCGATGCAAACCATCAAAAAGGTGGATATTTACGATGCCATCCCGCACGGCACATTGACCCATCTGGTATCCACTTACGATTACAATAACGATATGCTCTATCCCGGCGTTTCCGATGCCGGCCCGCTGGTGGTAAACTTTGCCGACATTTTGCAAAACGAATATATTCCCTTGGCCGATACCCTGAAAGTGGTCCTGAAAAGTCTCAGGGATTCCTTCGACACACCGGTGGAAATCGAATTTGCCGTTGACCTCACACCCGGAGACGGCGGAGAACCCGTATTTTATATACTGCAAGTCAAACCCCTGATCGTGCCCATCGAAAATTTCAGCTACACCTTGGAGAATATCGATCGAAAAGATATGATTATCTACGCCGAGAAGAGTATGGGCAACGGTGTGATAACGGATATTCGCGATGTGGTTTATGTGAAAAACGAGGCTTTTGATAAGACCCGGACGCCTGAAATCGCGGAACAAGTCAATTTGATTAACCAAAAATTGGATAAAGAGCACCGCAAATACCTGTTAATAGGTCCCGGACGATGGGGAACACGCGACCGTTTCATCGGCATTCCCGTAACTTGGAACAACATTTACAATGCCAAAGTCATTGTGGAGACCAGCCTGGAAGGATTTCCGTTGGACGCTTCCTACGGATCCCATTTTTTCCATAACCTTACCACGCTCAATATTGCCTATTTTTCGGTGATGCCCGAAGCCGGAAAAGGTTTTATCCGCTACGACCGGATTGACGAAGGAAACCTGATAGAAGAAACGGAATTTTTACGCCACGTCCGTTTCGACAAACCTTTGAAAATCATCATCGACGGAAGGAACCGCAAAGCGGCGGTGTTGCACCCGGACGCTACAACCAAGAAACCTTAGAACAAACGGTTGACATCGCCTTTACCTTCACGGATAATTTCCGGTTCGTCAACCGAAAGGTCGATAACCGTAGAAGGCAATTTATCCAAAATACCGCCGTCGATCACGGCATCAACGTGTTTTCGCCATTTTTCATAGATTAACTCGGGATCGGTAACGTATTCGTCAAAGGATTGTTCATCGGTTTGCCGGATGGAGGTCGAAACGATTGGTTCGCCAAGCTCCTTCAATATTTCCAACAGCACCGGATGATCCGGAACGCGGAAACCGATGGTTTTTCGTTTGTGCAAAACTTTCGGCAGACGATGCGTGGCGGGAAGGATGAAAGTGTAAGGCCCCGGTGTCCCGCGTTTGATTATCTTAAAAACGGACTTATCAATTTGCTTGATATAATCGGACATTTGGCTCAACGAATGAAACAGCAGGGTAAAACGGGCGTTTTCCGGTTTGATGCCTTTGAGCCGCGCCAGTTTTTCTATTGCCCGGCTTTTGGACAGCAAAGCGCCCATACTATATACCGTATCCGTAGGATAAATAACGATTCCTCCCTCGCGGAAAATATCCACCACCTCTGCAATTCGCACAGGATCGGGATTTTTGTCGTAGATTTTGATGTATTTGGCCAT
>CAYUQW010000109.1:2507-5474 GCA_964446985.1 uncultured Flavobacteriaceae bacterium | reverse complement strand
TTCCCAAATCCTTTATTCCGCGATTGAAAGGATATATTTTCAATTTTTTATAATCAATCAGGAAAGTCATAAAAAAATTGTAGGCTTCCATTCCGCTATGATACGGGTTTTCGCTCTTCATTTTTTTCATTAAACGGTAGGAACTTTCCACACGGTGATGTCCGTCGGCGATGTACAGGGCGTTCATTTGTTCGAAAACACCTTGAATTCGCTTGATAATTTCCACATCCGATACGGGCCACATTTCAAATACTTTTCCGTCGGGCATGGAAAATTCGTATTCCGGTAAATTTTCGGTCAATTTTTCATAAATCAAATCCAAATCCGTCACAGGTTCATGGGCTAGCAAAACCGGTTCGGCATTGATGCGTACGTTATAGAGATAATCCGTAAACAGTTTTACGCGGTTTGTCAAGGTTTTTTCGTGCCGTTTGATAATGCCTTCCGCATAGTCCCATGTAGAAGCCAAGGCCGTCAAACCGGTGAAAGACATGCCGTTTTCGTCGCTGATGCGCAATAAATAAAAAGAAGGAATGCTTTCTTGGACAAACACTTCCTTTTTCTTGAATTTTTGATAAAATTTTTTGATTGCCTGATAACGTTTTCCCGCTTCCAGATGGCGGACGTAGGGCTTGGCAATGATATTCAAAAAGGAATAAGGATTATATTTAATGATACGATTAATATCCAATTGGCCATATCTTTCATAAGAATACGAAGGCACCAAACACACCTTGTTTCGCGCGGGTCGAACGGCCTGAAAAGGTTGGACAATTGCCATAATTATAATCTTTCCTGACCAAAATACGTATCAAGACGAAGACAGTTTCTGATAAAAATCAATTTAGCTTGCTTTTTTAAATCGGTTTGAGTTCCTTACGGGGAATCCAGGCCGTATTTCCGTCGGGTAGTTTGATTTGATACCAATCGTCCATTGAACCGGTGATTTCCACTTTCAGCCCTTCGTGCACTTTTCCCGTTTTGCCGGAAGACATAGCCGGTTCGGCAAATAAATCCGCTTCGGGGACGAAGATGATTCCCCATTTACGCATTTGTTCCCTGTGTGCCGCATATCCGGCAGTGAAATCGAATGCGGAAATCATCAAAGCAATAAGCATCAGAATAAAAAACAAGCGTTTATATCCGCCGGTGCGGGAAAACAGGTAAAGACCGAAAAACACAAGGGATAACAGCAAGGTAAACAAAGCGGTTTCGCCCCACGACGACGGGGACATAATCCGGATGATACGATGCCAAAAAGCCGTCAACGGACTGACGGGGAGAGGTTTTATTTTGTCTTGCAAGCTGTTTCTTACTAATGCCAAATTATCCTTGGCCTCCTTCAAATCCGGGTTCAGTTGCAAGGCTTTTTCGTAGTAATAAATCGCCAAAGGAATATTGTTTTGCTTATATGCCGTGTTTCCGAGGTTGTAATATAGGTCGGCGGCGTGATAGCCGTAGGAAAGAATTTTTTTGTAATTTTTTTCCGCCAAGGCATAATTTCCCTGCCGGTAGGCTTCATTGGCACTTGCAAACAGGGAATCAAGCCGGTGTTCCTGTGCAAACAAACCGGATAAGTTTAGCCACAGCAATATAAAGATACCTGTTCGTTTCATTTTTTGAGCATTTTATCGAGTTCCTTCAATAATTTTTTTAGCAAGGCAAAATCATTTTCCATTCCCTGCATATCCACGGGCGAATACCGCGCCGCTTCGATGCGGTCCCAAAGCCGATTCAAATCACCGATAACATGGCCGGGAATACCCTTTTCCGCCAATTTTTTCGTCAATACGTCTTTTTTCAAATTTGTGCCGGATACGCGCAGACGGTTTGACAGGAATGACATAAGGGCTTTTTCCAGGTGACCGTAGAATAAATTTTTGTCTCCGATGGATTTCTTGGCATCGGATAAAAGGGTCGAAATATATTTTTCCGTTTTTTTACGTGCCAGCGTATCGGTATCCGCCAGGTATTTTTTTCGCCAAACATAAAAAGCGTATATTGCCGGAAAACCAAGTAAAATCAACAGCAACAGCAAATAAAATCGAAATGATCCGTAGAAAGGTTTGCGGTCTATGGAAATCCATTCGGGCTTATTCGTGCGAATAAATCTGAATACCGTTCCCGGAGTTGCCGGCGCCGAAGGGGATGTATTAGAAACGATTGCATTACCGGCGGTAATATCCAGGTTGATAGGTTCGGTTTGAAGGGTGATATATTTTTCTTTTGCCGGATCGAAATAGGTAAATGTCAAAGACGGTATTTTATATTTCCCGGGTTGATGCGGAATGACGGTATAAACTTTTTCGATTTTTCCGTTGATACCGTTTAAGCCGGCACGGGTGTTTTTCTTGGTCTCCGGCTCATAGATTTCCAAAGCTTCGGGCAAATGCAATTCGGGCAAATCAAAAAATCCGAGGTTACCTGTCCCTTGCACATACATACGAAAAGTGAGCGCGTCGCCGGTTTTCAAGACGGTTTTGTCGGTCTCGGCTTTAAAGGAGAAATCCCCGACGGCTCCCGAAAAATCTTCGGGCTTGCCGTTCTTAGGCAAAGGTTTGACACGTAATATTTTACTGCCGCTGGAAATAGTCATTCTGACAGGAACATCCACATATTCCTGAAAAAATCCGAAAGTTTCGACTTTTCTGACCAATTTGACAGCTTCGATTTTTTCGGGATTGATTTTTAACAAACCTTCATGTTGCGGAAAAAGCACGATTTTCCCCAATTCGTAAACATGGTAAACTTGGCCGTTAATTTCCGTATCCGGCAAGTGTTTTATATCCTTGGAAACACTTTGGGTCCAGAATCCTTTATATTCCGGCAATTTGACGATATTCATATTCCCTATGCGGGTACCGTCTTTGACATAAAGTTTATAGACACCGCCTACGGCTTCGTTCACATAAGGTTTGGTCTTGGTCAGTTCCAGGCGGAAAACAATATCTTTTGACCGGTCGAGGG
>CAYUQW010000109.1:0-2407 GCA_964446985.1 uncultured Flavobacteriaceae bacterium | reverse complement strand
GGTTTGGTCTTGGTCAGTTCCAGGCGGAAAACAATATCTTTTGACCGGTCGAGGGATTGCGGTTTCCGGCCGGCCAACCCGTTTTTTCCGGGTGAAGTTGCCGGCGGGGCTTGACCTTCGTTCACTTTGATTTGTATGGGTTCCGTCGAATAGGTTTTCCCGTCCACTACGATTTTTGCAGGCTCTACGGTCAATATGCCCGTGTGCTTGGGTGCCAAAATAAAAGTTTTGGTGATTTCGTTACTGACACGGCCATTGATGATGGAAGTACTCATATAATCGCCGGTACTGAGCACATAAAAATCCTTAAAAGCCGGTTGGATGAATTGATCATATCGGGTATTGGCGGTAAAGTCCACTTTTATCCGCTCGTCGGCACTGATTTCGGTCCGGCTGGCGTGTGCCGTAAATTGTACTTGCTGCGCCCGGAGCGTATGCAAAAAAAGCATTGATATTATCCAAAATAACTGCCTTAATGTCATATTCCTGCGTTTCATATAGTCATTTTTTTCTATTCCGGATTGAAAATCCTAATGCTAACGTCGATTCATTCCTACTTATTTTATTAAGTCAAACGGAATGAAAACCGTTTTTTCTTTTTTTGTTTAGCAAAAAAAATGCCTGACAGGACTACAAAAGCCGGTCAGGCAGCATGTTTTTGTTCAGTATGCACCGGAAAATGAAAATCAAGGATTTTTCCGGCTGATTTTAGCCCACGTATCGCGTAAACCGACGGTCCGGTTGTAAACCGGTTTGCCGGGTTTGGAATCGGGGTCCGGATAGAAATATCCGATGCGTTGAAATTGATAATGAACATCCGGCTTGGGCTCTGCCAAACAAGGTTCCACATAAGCTTTGACGACCTTCAACGAACCTGGATTGATAAATTCCGTAAAATCCTTCTCCGGGTCGGCATCGGGTTCGGGCACATTGAAAAGCCGGTCGTACAGACGCACTTCGGCTTCCTTGGCGTGCGGCACCGATACCCAATGCAAGGTGCCTTTTACTTTTCGCTTGCTTTCGGGCGTTCCGCTACCGCTTTTGCTAAGCGGATCGTAGGTTGCATGAATCTCGACGATATTGCCTTCGGCATCTTTTACCACGCTTTCGCCTTTGATGATATAGGCATTTTTCAAGCGCACTTCCTTGCCCAAGGTCAACCGGAAAAATTTGCGGTTGGCTTGTTCCTTGAAATCTTCCCTTTCGATGTACAATTCACGCGAAAAGGGAATTTTCCGGTATCCGGCCGAAGCGTCCTCGGGATTGTTTTCGGCCTGCAACCATTCGGTTTTTCCTTCGGGATAATTATCGATGATCAATTTCACGGGATTCAAAACGGCCATTCTGCGTTGCGCGATTTTATTCAAATGATCGCGGGCGGCAAATTCCAGCAAAGCCATATCGATCAGGTTGTCCCTTTTGGCCACGCCCACCCTGTCGGAAAACAGGCGGATACTTTCGGGCGTATAACCGCGCCGGCGCAATCCCGAAAGCGTCGGCATACGCGGGTCGTCCCAGCCGTTGACGTATCCTTCTTCCACCAGCCGGGCCAGTTTCCGCTTGCTCATTACCGTATAGGACAAATTCAATCGTGCAAATTCCCGTTGCTTGGGACGTACCTTGCCTTCTTCGTACACCTGATCCAAAAACCAATCGTACAATTCGCGGTGCGGCAGAAATTCCAAGGTACACAAGGAGTGCGAAACCTGTTCGATATAATCCGATTGCCCGTGAGTCCAATCATAGGTAGGATAGATTTTCCACTGTGTTCCCTTGCGATGATGCGGTTTTTTCTTGATGCGGTACATAATCGGATCGCGCATGTGCATATTGGGCGAATTCATATCGATTTTGGCCCGTAAAACCTTGCTTCCTTCTTCGAATTCCCCTTCGCGCATACGACGGAACAAATCGAGATTTTCTTCGACACTGCGGTTTCGGTACGGACTTTCGATGCCGGGTTCGGTGGGCGATTTCCGTTGTTCCATAATCACTTCCTGGGGCTGATCGTCCACATAGGCCTTGCCTTCTTTGATCATTTGCTCGGCCCATTCGTATAGTTGCTCGAAATAATCCGACGCATACAACTCCTTATCCCATTGAAAACCGAGCCATTGAATATCTTTTTTTATGGATTCGACAAACTCGGGATCTTCTTTTTCGGGATTGGTATCGTCGAAACGCAGATTAACCGGAGCGCCGTATTTTTCCCCCAAACCGAAATTCAGACAAATGGACTTGGCATGGCCGATATGCAAATAGCCGTTGGGCTCGGGCGGAAAACGAAAACGCAGTTTCTCGCGCGGGAAGCCGTTGGCCAGATCGTCTTCGATGATTTGTTCGATAAAATTCAATGATTTGGACTCGTCGCTCATACGATTTTTTTATGCGACAATATTAAGAAAAA
>CAYUQW010000108.1:0-5506 GCA_964446985.1 uncultured Flavobacteriaceae bacterium | reverse complement strand
TACTGATCGCCATAGCTATTGTACTATTGTACTTTTTTGTCATTCGTAGCAGGAAAAATATCACGCGCCCTTAATGAGCAAATCGCTTTTCAGTTGGAGCAGCGGAAAGGACGCTTCTTTTGCCTTATTTGTTTTACTGGAACAGGGAATTAAACCCGATCTTTTGTTGACAACGGTTAATAAAGACTACGGCCGTGTGTCGATGCACGGGTTGCGTAACGAATTGTTGCAATTGCAATCGAAAAAAATCGGTATTCCGCTTCACCCGGTGGAATTACCCGCCGAAGTTTCGATGGAATCGTATAATCACATAATGTATGAGCATTTGACAAAATTGCGTGATTCGGGATACGATACGGTATTTTTCGGAGATATTTTTTTGGAAGATCTGAAAGAATTTCGTATTCGACAGTTGAAAAAAGTCGGAATGAAAGCCGAATTTCCCGTATGGAAGCGGGATACCCGGGAAATGGCCATGGAAATTATCGATAATGAAATCAAACCTTTGGTGGTTACGGTGAGTGCCGCCAAACTGGACGAATCGTATGTGGGGCGTGAGTTCGACCGGCGTTTTTTGTGTGACCTTCCTTCGGATGTGGACTGGTGCGGCGAAAACGGAGAATTCCACACCTTTGTTTATGACGCTCCCTTTTTTGATTCTCCTATTGATTTTGCGATAGGAGAGAAGGTTTATAAAGAATACGGTAAATGTAGCGACAAAGATAAAAAACAAGGCGTTTCGTCGGATAAATCCGGATGGGAAAGAGCCTTTTGGTATGTGGATGTCCTGCCCGCGGAAGGTTGATTTTAATTTTTTATCTTTGGGTGAAGTTAGTACAAATTCTTTCCGTATGAGATCCTTTTTTTCATTGTTGTTGCTTACGATTTTTTTGGTTGCTTGTCATTCCGGAAGTGAGGATTACGTTTTCTCGAAAAACCGTATCGGACGTTTGGATAAAGCGGTAGGGCCGCGACAAATCCCGGCCTATTTTCCCGGTGACAGTATCGGTAAACCCGATTCGATTTCCGGAGCCATCAAGCAGATGGAAATAGGGGTGTTTGACAAGCAAAATCACAAGCAAAAACTAAATTTGATTTTTATTCCCGATAAAGATTCTCTGAAATTGGTCGCCGTTGAAATTCTCTCGGACAAGTACCGTACGACCGACGGTCTTTCCCTCGCCGATTCTTACGGAAAATGGCATAAACGTTATACATTGGCAAAAGGGGATCAAACCTTGAGGCATTTGGTTTTTTATATCAAAAAATTGAATGCCGCTTTGGAAATTCCGGCAACAGCACTTCCCGAATCCTTGCAAAACAGGGATTTGGACAAGGTGGATCCGGATGTTATCAATCCCGATGCGAAGCCCGTTTCGATTACGCTGTTTTTCCAATAATGGCTTCCTTCCTGCAAAAATTGGCCGGCGAACTCTTGCAAGCGGAAAATCTTGCGGAATTGACCGTGGTTTTTCCCAACAGGCGTCCTGTCTTTTTCCTGCAAAAAATTTTGGCCGAAAAAGCTTCCCGTCCGGTCATTTTGCCGGCGATGTATTCGGTTACGGATTTTTTCTCGGATCTCACAGGGCAAAAACCGGCGGAACATTACGAATTGATTTTCAAGCTGTTCGAAGCTTATGTCGAAACGGCGGAAGAAAAAGGTTTCAAGGGGCAAACCATTGACCGTTTTCTTGCGTGGGGTTCCGTAATTCTGAAAGACTTTGACGAAATCGATAAGTTTTTGGTGGATCCCGTTGCCATTTTTTCCTCGCTGAAAGATATCAAGGAGATAGAAGAATGGGCGGAAAATCTCGAGGAAGCGCCGGGAATGGCCGGTGATTATCTGAAATTTTATAGGAGCCTCTCGGATTTGTATCGTCGTTTTCAGGCCAAGCTCGAAGAAGCGTTTTTGTCTTATGAAGGAAAAATTTACCGCGAAGCATACCGCACATTAGCCGGTTGGAAAGAAAAATTCCCGAGAAAAAGTCTGATTTTGGCCGGATTTAATGCTTTGACCAAAGCCGAAGAGCAAATATTTTCCGTGCTTGTCGAAGAGGGGAGGGCGGAGATGTTTTGGGATGCCGACGAATTTTATTTGGAAGCGCCTTTTGAAGCGGGTAAATATTTGCGAAAATACCGTCAAAAACCGCCTTTTTCGGAACGTTTTCAATGGATTTTCGACGAAGTCAAACAGCCCAAAGAAGTGGAATTTGTCGAAGCGCCGGATGATCTTTCGTCCATTCATTATGCCTTCGACCGGTTGCGTGAGCAGGCTGAAAATGCCGGTGACGAACAATTTTGGTTGCGCACGGCTTTTGTCCTGAATGATGCTTCGCTTTTCCCTTTGTTGATGCGGAGTGTTCCCGCTTTTGTGCCCAAGCTGAACCTGACGGCAGGTGTTCCGCTCAAAAGTTTTTCGCCTGTGTTGTGGTTTATTCATTGGTTGGATTTATTGGCGGAAGCCGAATTACGCGGAAAAGTCAATTGGGAGGTTTTGCTTGCCTTATTGCAACAGGAGTACGGTCGTGCCGTTTTGCCCCAAGATTCGGTTGACCGCTTGCGGAAGGAAGTTTACAGGCGAAAATTGAAATTCCAATACAAATCATATTTTATCGAGCAATTACACAAGAACGAAGCCGGTACGACGGCCGGATATTTTGTGTATGAAGATACCGCCGGTTTTCTTGAAAAACAATCGGAACTGATAGGAAAATTGATTTCAACGGTAAAAAGACCGGACGAGCGGCTTGCCGTCGTGGAATTGGAAAAAATTTGGAACCGCATTATCGATTACCAAAATCGATACGGTATTTTTCCTGAAATCGCCGATGCGGTGAAATTTTTCAAGCGTTTGGTTTCCGAAGTGCGGATAAATTTGTCGGGAGAGCCTTTGGAAGGTCTGCAAGTGATGGGTTTGCTGGAAAGCCGTGTGTTGGATTTCGACCGGGTGTTTTTCTTTTCTATGAACGAAGGCGTTGTTCCGCCCGGGAAAACCGAGAATTCTTTTGTTCCGTACGATGTTCGAAAATATTACGGATTGCCCGTGTATGACGACCGTAATGCATTGTATGCTTACCATATCTATCGTTTGTTCGCCCATAGCCGGACATCCGTTTGGACATATAATACGGCCCGGGACGGTTTGGGTTCGGGAGAGCCTAGTCGCTTCCTGCTGCAATTGGACGACAAACTGCCCGGCCGCAATATCCGTCCGGTAAAGAAAATTATCGAAAGTTCCGTGATGCCCTTGGCCGTGCCGGAGATGTATCCGAAGGACGAATATATCCGTGAATTGCTAAGAAAACGTTTGCGCGAAAGAGGATTATCCGCTTCACATCTGAAAAATTACCTTTTCCGTCCGGCAGATTTCTACACGGGTTTTATTCTGGATTTGGAAAGCCCCGGCGAACTTGACGAAAGTATCAGCGCTAAACGGGGCGGAACGGTGATGCACACGGTAATGGAAAACCTTTATAAAAATTATACCGGAAAAAGATTATTGCCCCGTGATTTACAGAAAATATACGACAGGGTCGAGGAAGAAACCGAACGGGTTTTTATTGATAAATATCTGGAACTCCCCGGTGCCGACAGCCGGATTTTGGAAGGAATAGGCGGAAAGAATCTGCTTGCCTTGGAAGCGATGAAAGAAAGCATCAAAAAATTTGTCCGGCATGATATCGATTTGGCCGAACGGGGTATTCTGGAAATTTTGGCTTTGGAACAAAAATTCGAAATAATGAAAACCATGGCCGGTTTGCCCGTCAAATGCAAGGGATTTATCGATCGTATCGATAAATATGACGGAACCCTTCGCGTGATCGACTATAAAACCGGCCGGGTGGAAGGCTTGAGTGTCCGTGGGGATTTGAAAGAAGCCTTGCGGAACGAAAGCAAATCCTATTTGCTTCAACTGCTGTTTTATGCCTGGGCGCTACGGGAACAGGGCAACATTTCCGGCGACGCCGATTTGTATGTATATTCGCCGCGCATTAGAGATATTGAAACACACCGCCATATCACCGGGGAAGAGATAGACTTGTTCGGTGAATTTTTGGAAGAAGTGATCGGGGAGATGTTGGAAGGGGATGCGTTTGCCTTGAAAACCGAATCTTAGACATATCCCTGTGCCAACATGGCATCCGCCACTTTGATAAATCCGGCGATATTGGCGCCTTTTTTATAATCCACGTAACCGTCGGGCAGTTGGCCGAATTTCAGTGTGTTGGCGTGGATATTGTTCATTATCCATTTCAGCTTTTGGTCCACTTCTTCGGCTGTCCAAGGCAGACGCATGGAATTTTGGCTCATTTCCAAGCCCGAGACCGCTACACCGCCGGCATTGGCCGCTTTACCCGGGACATACAATTTTCGTGCTTCCTGAATGATTTCCACCGCTTCGGGTGTGAGGGGCATATTGGCGGCTTCCACTACGCCGATGGCATTGTTTTCTACCAATTGACGGGCATCGTCGGCATTCATTTCGTTTTGAATGGCGCAAGGTATGGCCAGATCCACCGGTTGTTCCCAAGGTTTTTTGCCCGGGAAAAATTCCACACCGTATTTATCGGCATAAGGTTTGATAATATCCTGATTGGAAGCACGCAGACGCAACATATAATCGATTTTTTCGCCGGAAACACCGTCGGGGTCGTAGATATATCCGTCGGGACCGGAGAGGGTTACAACCTTTCCGCCCAATTGATTGACTTTTTTGACCACGCCCCAGCTGACATTTCCAAATCCACTGACGGCGATACGTAATCCTTTGATACTCTTTCCGACATGGTTCAGTGCCGCTTCGGCAAAGTACACCACACCGTATCCGGTAGCTTCGGGGCGAATGAGCGAACCTCCCCACGTCAGACCTTTCCCGGTTAGCACGCCGGTGAATTCGTTTTTCAATTTTTTGTACATCCCGAACAGATAGCCCAGTTCGCGTCCGCCGACGCCGATATCACCCGCGGGAACGTCCGTATCGGGACCGATATGGCGATATAATTCCTGCATAAACGACTGGCAAAAACGCATTACTTCGGCATCGGATTTCCCGCGTACGCTGAAATCGGAACCGCCTTTTCCTCCGCCCATAGGCAAAGTGGTGAGGGCGTTTTTGAAGGTTTGTTCAAAGCCCAGAAATTTCAATACGCTGAGATTGACAGTAGAGTGAAAGCGTAAGCCGCCTTTGTACGGCCCGATAGCGGAATTGAATTGCACGCGATAGCCGCGATTGATTTGCAAATTACCTTGATCATCCACCCAAGGAACACGGAACATCACAACGCGTTCGGGTTCGATCATTCTTTCGAGGATTTTTTTTCCTTTGTATTTAGGATTTTCTTCGATGAAAGGAATGATGGTTTCCGCCACTTCTTGTACGGCCGAAAGAAATTCTTCCTCGTGGGGATTTCGCGCTTTGGCATAAGCCATAAAATCCGCGATTTGTTTTTCGTATTTAGCGTTTGTCATCAGATAAAATTTTATGCGCCAAAAATAGGTTTTTTGT
>CAYUQW010000107.1:4116-5517 GCA_964446985.1 uncultured Flavobacteriaceae bacterium | reverse complement strand
TTCGGCCGGTGTCATGTGCAATTTTTCAGCCGCTTGTTGGACGATTTCCTCGCGTTTGATAGCCGGTTTTATTCCTTTCAGAATTTGACCCTTGTCGTTCATCAATTTAATACCCTCGGTCGTATAGGTCACCAATTTATGTTTTACAGGATCGATAATTTGAATCCCTTTGTCTTTGATATAACGGAACAAAAGCGTCAGTTTATCGGCTTTATTTTGATATAGATTTCCCGAAATAAACGTCGTAAGATAATTGGCGGCAGCAATGGGAAGGAAATAAGTTCCCATATACAAAGCTTCTTTGCCTTTCGGGGAAATTTGGGCGATATAGTCCGAAAATTTCGGATTGGAAGTCATCTCTCCGAGCGCAAAAATCAAAATACCCAAGACGGTGTAGAAAGGATTGTCCGAATAAAACGACAACGCAATACCGATAATGGTGATGAAAATCCCGGTCATCATCGCATTGATGGGCTTCCATTTGAGAATGATATAGGAAACGGCGATTTGGAATACAACGATAAAGAATGCATCCAAATTGACGATTTGTTCGGGATTGATACCGCCTTGTTTGTTCTTGAAAATATTGGCAAAAGCAGGCCAAATATTGTGTAGCCACTGATAAAAATCCTGCGTATTAACCCAATCGTCGATAAAATTGGGCAAGGTATAAAACAATTGATTGAACATCAACCAAAAACCGATCATAATGATCAAAAGAACGGTCAGGCGCATATCCGAAAGGGCTTCCAAGATATTTTTAACGGATCGTTTAATGCTTTCGGCCGCCGATTCTTCCACTTTTACACGACCGGGCTCCTTGAAAAACATCAGCAGGATAAGATTGAGCAAAATGGACAAGGAGGAGGACCAAAAAACGGCTTTCCAACCCAAATCGTTCCGCAGAATACCTACCAACAACGGCCCGAAAAATCCGCCGATGTTCACCATCATATAGAACAAACCGAATCCGAACGAGGAATTTTCCTTATCGGTCGTTTTGGTAACAATGGCGGAAGCAACCGGTTTAAACATCGCGGCTCCTATGGCGACATAAAGGAACACGGAAAAAACGGCAAAATAGCTTGTCACATGCCCCATACTGAAATATCCCGTCATCAGGATTACGAAAGCAATGGCCAACGTACTTTTGTATCCGATTTTATCGGCTATGGCACCCGTAAAAATCGGCAAGAAATAAAGTATGGCCGTCACAATGCTCATAATATCCGCCCGTTGCGTGGACGAAAATCCCAATTCATTGGTCAGATAAATACCCAAGACGGCAAAAAGTCCGTACCAAGCATAACGTTCCAACAATTCGAATGCACTGGCAAACCAATAAGGCTTAGGGAATGATTTAAACAATGCTATCAACCCCGGTTTTTTATCGTTTTTTTC
>CAYUQW010000107.1:0-4016 GCA_964446985.1 uncultured Flavobacteriaceae bacterium | reverse complement strand
AAGGCGATAAAAGGATACAGACCGATATGCAAGCCCAATTTATTAATGGTATTCATCATCGATTCCAACATACCGGCCAAATAGTTTCCGGCGGCAAAACTGGCCATCCACAAACCCATCACCACCGAAACCATTTTGGCGTCGGCCAGCTTGGTAATCATCGATAAACCGATAGGCGAAAGCATCAACTCACCGAGTGTCAGAATCACGTAAACGGCCACCAGCCACAGCGGCGAGACCAGAATACCCTGATCGGCACGATGGGCCGCTACGGTCATCACAAGGAATGCTACGGTTCCCAAAAACAGTCCCAAAGCAAATTTTATCGGCGTACGCGGGTTCAAACCCAAAGCGTCCAGTTTGAGCCACATCACCGAATACAGCGGTGCAAATATCAAAATGGCAAAAGGATTCACGTTTTGGAACCAGGATGCCGGAATCGTCGGACCGCTCGCAAAAAATACCCATAGAGCCAAAAATCCGAAGGTCAACGTACCGTGCAAACCGGCTTTACCCAATTTTCTCCATAATTTTTCGTTGTAATCGTCAAAATAGATGGTTACGTAGGTCTTAACAACCCACAGCAAAAAGAATATACCGGTGATAATTCCCCAGGTTTTCAAGGAAATACTCGACAGGAAATGCGGTACCCAAAATGAAGGCAATTTACGATTGGTGTTATGGTCGGCAAAAAGATTGAAAGTTCCGCCCGCTTGTTCAAACCCTGCCCAGAAAAAGACATTGAAAAAGGCCAAAGTGATAATTACCCCCATCCTGCTCCATCCGGTGTGTTTGCTACGCAACATCAGCACCAAACCGGCAAGAAACAAAACGATTACAGCTATTGTCAAATACTTTTTGACGGTCAGGCTCATCGCTTCGAACAAGTGGAATTCCTTAGCCAGAAGGACGGCCAAAACAACCGCCGCTATAATATAAACTTTCTTTTTCCAGGTACCGTCCGAGTCCAATCCGCGGACAATAACATAAGCAATTCCGGTAATCAAAATCCCGAATCCCCAGGAAATAATACGCGAGGTTACCTGATCGGGCAACTGACGCCATCCTAGAACAATCAACACTGTGGCAACCGTAAAAGCTACGGCATAAATCACCACTTCAATCCAATCTTTGGCACCCAAAATATGTTTACCGGTTTCTCCCGGCGGCAAACCTTTGTCTTCCAAAGTCCATTCGTGAATGCGCATCCATAACAGGGATAACAACAACCCGATGCCGGCGGAAAAATAGCCCCAGCCCCAGAAAACCGTTTCGCCCAGCGTTCCCGCAATAAACGGACCGAGAATGGCACCGACATTGATTCCCATATAGAAAATATTGAAGGCCGAATCCTTCAATGCCGAATTGTTATCGTAAAAATCACCGACAATCGTACTGATATTCGGCTTGAAAAATCCGTTTCCGACAATCAAAATGGCCAAGCCGAGATCAAAAATCAGCATCCGTTTGTCCAAATCCCATCCCCATCTGGCCCCGAAAGCACTCAACGCCAGCAAAAACTGCCCAGACGCCATTACCAATGCACCGATATAAACCGTTTTCCGCTTTCCGAAAAATTTGTCGGCAACCCAGCCGCCCAAAATCGGCGTGAGATAGACCATTCCGGTAAATACGGCATAAACGGCCAAAGCCTTTTCACGGTCCAGTCCGAAACCTCCTTCCACCAACGTTGCCGCAAGATAAAGCGTCAGGATGGCCCGCATCCCGTAATAGCTGAACCTTTCCCACATCTCCGTTGCAAACAACGTGTATAGCGCTTTGGGATGTTTTTGTTCTATTTTACTCATGATATGTTATTTTTTTATTTGTTCCGTCAAAAAATTATACATCGTCGTGTAAAGCTGATAGCGTGTTTTTCCGCCGTAAATCCCGTGATTACGGTCGGGATAAATCATCATCCGGAAAGTTTTTCCGTTTTCCTGCAAGGCTTTGGCCAGGCGATAGGAATTCTGCACGTGCACATTATCGTCGGCCGTGCCGTGTATCAATAGAAAATCCCCCTTCAAATTCGCCGCATAAGTCAAGGGGGAATTATCATCGTAACCGTCGGGATTTTCTTCCGGCGTCTGCATATAACGCTCCGTGTACACCGTGTCGTAAAAACGCCAATTCGTCACCGGAGCAACGGCTATGGCATAGGAAAATATATCTCCCGCCTGCAAAATCGCATTTGCCGCCATAAAACCGCCGTAACTCCATCCCCAGATACCTATTTTCTTCTTATCGACAAAAGGTTTGGCCGCCCAATACTGCGCCGTCGCCTTCAAATCCTGCAATTCGTAATGCCCCAATTGCTTGTACGTAATTTTTTTAAAGGCCGCTCCCCTGCCGCCGGTTCCGCGCGTATCCACCGAAACGATAATAAATCCCTTATCGGCCAACATTGCGTAATAGAAATAATCGTATCGCGGCCAAGCATTCCGTACCGTCTGCACACCCGGGCCGTTATAGCCGTAAATCAACAGCGGATATTGTTTTTCCTTATCGAAATTCAACGGATAAATCACATAAGCATTCAAAAGCGTTTTTCCGTCAGCCGCGGGAATGCGTATAAAACGTATTTCCGGCAATTCATAATTTGTCAAAACTTTCTTCAAACGTTTATTGTCTTCCAAAACCCTAATGGTTTCGGCATCTTTCGTGCGCACCACGGTATATTGATACGGCGTTTTCACATCCGACCATCCCTGAACAAAATACTTGAAGTCCTTCGAAAATGTGGCCGTTGCCGTTCCCTGTGCCGGTGAGAGCAACCTGTATTTTTTTCCGTGCAAATTCCCTTCGTAAATACCGCGATTGATACTGCCTGTTCCCGTCGATTGAAAATAAAATTTCCCCGTCTTTTCATTCACCCCGTAAAAATCCGTTACTTCCCATTTTCCAGTAGTAAGCTTACGTTTCAAACGACCGTTTCGCGCATACCAATACAAATGATTGTAACCGTCCTTTTCCGACGACCAAATAAAACTCCCGTCCGTCAAAAAAGTCAAATTGTTCTCCGCCTCAAAATCGATATACTTATCATCCGTTTTCCGCAACAAGACATTTGCCTTCCCGTTTCGCACACGGTATAAAACCTCACGGTTTTGGTGGCGGTTCATCGTTATCACCATAAAATCGTCCGCGGCATAACCCTTTTTCAGATACGGAACATATTCGTATGCCCCCAAATCCACCTGCGTTGTTTTGCCCGTTTTCGTATCATAAACCCACAAGGTAACAACCGAATTTTTCCGCCCCGCCTTGGGATACTTAAAAGTTACCGCTTTCGGATACAAATAATCCGCATATTCCATCATTGTAAATTCCGGCACCGCGCTTTCATCGAATTTCAGATAAGCCACATAACGGCCGTCGGCACTTACGGCATAAGCCTTCACGAAACCGAATTCCTCCTCATACACCCAATCCGTCTTACCGTTAATGATTTTGTTTTTTTCCCCGTCGGTGGTAACAGGCACAACGTTTCCCGTCGATAAGTCCTTGATATACAAATTATTATCCTTAAAATAAACAACCCTGTTCCCATCCGGAAAAAACGAAGGAATTTGTATTCGCCCCTTCGAAAAAGGCGTCAAAACATCCTTAGCGCGGTCATAAAGATAATATTTACCCCAAAACGAATGGCGATACACCGGCTCAACCTCTCCCGCAATCAACATTTTCCGCAAATCCGGCGAAAAAACATAATCATACACATACGGAATTTCCCTATGATTACGGTTCGAAAAAACCGCCTTCTCCTTCCCGTCCGCCATATCGATTTCTTTCAGCACAAAAACCCCGTGCGCAAATTCCGGCAACAAAAGCGAGTGATTACCGTAAGGCTTATAGTCATAAAAATACGCCGGTCTGAAAGTTCCCTTCAACCAAATATCTTCGAGCGTAACCTTCTGTTGAGCAACAGCCGCCGAAAGAACAAACACCGCAAACAAAAGCAAGACAATCTTTCTTCGCATAGGCTCAAAAAATTGACGACAATTTACAAATTTTTT
>CAYUQW010000106.1:0-5569 GCA_964446985.1 uncultured Flavobacteriaceae bacterium | reverse complement strand
GCACCGTAATAATAGGAAATCCTCACGTAAGGACGGTGCCATCCCCAATACCAATAGGGATCATACCAAAACCACGGATTATCATAATGAATATAGACGTGTACATCCTTGTCATATTGTTTTTCATTACCGCCGGAATAAGTCAAATCATCGGGATTGTCGGTATAATAATCTTCCGAAGAAACGGATTGATTGTTATTTTGTTCGTTACCGGAATAATCCCCATCCCGATGCTGCGAGGAATATGATTGATCCCCGGATTTCTTTTGTTCGAAAATATATTTCCGGTGGGATTTTTCTTTTGTTTGCGTATTGGCTTTCAGTTCCGAAGCGAAATCGTCATCGGAATAATATACGCCGTCATCGGCCGAAACATTGTGGTAGGATTCACAGGAAACGGCCAACAAACCGGCAAGGAGAAACAGGTTTACAAATCGGTATATATTTTTCATGGCGGTAGATTTTGCACGTATAAATTTAATGATTAGTTTTGTCATCCGAAATAATTACAACAATAATTGTACCAAAATATGTCAAAAAAGTTACCTTCCCGTTCCGAAGATTATTCAAAGTGGTATAACGAACTGGTTGTCAGAGCAGGCTTGGCGGAAAATTCCGGTGTGCGCGGAATGATGGTTATCAAACCGTACGGATATGCCATCTGGGAAAAAATGCAAGCGCAATTGGATAAAATGTTCAAGGAAACCGGCCATGAAAACGCCTATTTTCCGTTGCTTATTCCGAAAAGTTATTTTGCCAAGGAAGCCGAACACGTGGAAGGTTTTGCCAAAGAAGCGGCCGTAGTAACGCATTACCGTTTGCGTACCACCGCCGACGGAAAAGGCATCGAAGTGGATCCCGCGGCCAAACTCGAAGAGGAGTTGATCATCCGCCCCACATCCGAAACCATTATCTGGGATACCTATAAACGTTGGATACAATCCTATCGCGATTTGCCGTTGCTCATCAACCAATGGGCCAACGTGATGCGTTGGGAAATGCGCACACGCCTGTTCCTGCGCACGGCCGAATTTTTATGGCAGGAAGGACATACGGCACACGAAACACGCGAAGAAGCGGTGGAAGAAGCCGAAAGAATGATCGATGTGTACGCAACTTTCGCCCGTGATTATATGGCTATGCCCGTGATCAAAGGTTATAAAACGCCTACGGAACGTTTTGCCGGAGCGGAAGAAACCTATACCATCGAAGCGTTGATGCAGGACGGCAAGGCGTTACAATCGGGAACTTCGCATTTCCTCGGACAAAATTTCGCCAAAGCTTTCGACGTCAAATTCCTTTCGCGTGAAGGAAAACTCGAATACGTCTGGGCTACCTCCTGGGGGGTTTCGACACGGTTGATGGGTGCGTTGATTATGACCCACTCCGATGATAAAGGATTGGTATTGCCGCCCAAATTGGCGCCGGTTCAAACGGTCATCGTGCCTATTTTCAAGAAATCGGAACAGCTGGAAAAAATCAGTGCAAAGGTAGGTGAAATCATAAAGCAATTGAAAGAAAAAGGCATTAGCGTCAAATACGACGACAGCGATAATTACAAACCGGGTTGGAAATTCAACGAGTACGAACTCAAAGGCGTGCCGGTTCGTTTGGCCGTCGGACCGAGAGATTTGGAAAACAATACGGTGGAAGTCGCACGACGCGATACGTTGACCAAGGAAATCGTTCCGATGGACAATATCGGCGAATACATCGAAAACCTGTTGAACGACATTCAACAAAACCTGTACGAGAGAGCCAAAGCCTACCGCGACGAACATATCACCGAGGTAAACGATTTCGACACCTTCAAAAAAGTTCTCGAAGAAAAAGGCGGATTTATCGCGGCTCATTGGGACGGCACGGCCGAAACCGAAGCCAAAATCAAGGAATTGACCAAGGCAACCGTCCGTTGTATTCCTATGGATATGGACTTGACGGAAGAAGGCAAGGATATGCTAACGGGAAAACCGTCCAAACGCCGGGTTTTGTTTGCCAAAGCTTATTAAGAAAAATCAACGGTTTGATATACATCCCCCCATCGTAAATTTTGCGCCGGTTTTTTTCTTTTTCGGGATGGACAAAGGGTTTGCGTCCCGAAAAACATTTATATTTGTGGAAACTTGATCGAAATTTATGAAAGCGCATACCATTCTATTGATAATCGCCTTGTATTTTGCTTTCCTGATTATTTTATCGTTTTTCACGGGCAAAGAAGATTCCAACGACGTTTTTTTCAGAGCCAAACGGCAAGCCCCTTGGTATTTGGTGGCATTCGGGATGATAGGCGCTTCACTATCGGGCATCACGTTCATTTCCGTTCCCGGCTGGGTGGAGAAAAGCCAATTTTCATACCTGCAAATGGTTTTGGGCTTTGTGGTGGGCTATTTCGTCATTGCTTACGTATTGCTCCCGGTTTATTACAAAATGAATCTCACCTCGATTTATACCTATCTGGAAAACCGGTTCGGAAATGCGGCTTACAAAACCGGTTCGCTCCTCTTTCTCGTAGCACGGACGGCAGGCGCCTCATTACGTTTGTTCCTGGTTGCAGGGGTTTTACAATTGTTGATTTTCGATCAAATGGGCGTTCCTTTCTGGGTAACCGCCGCCGTCACCATCGTTTTGATTTGGGTCTATACGGCCAGGGGCGGAATTAAAACCATTATCGTAACCGACACGCTCCAAACGGCCTTTATGTTGATAGCGCTCGTGGTATCGATCATCGTCATCGGAAAACATATGCATATGGGCTTGGGCGATATGATTTCGGCCGTACACAAAAGTCCGTACTCCAAGGTATTTTTCTTTGATAATCCGAATGACAAACGCTATTTCTGGAAACAATTTCTTGCCGGGATTTTTATCGCCATAGCTATGACCGGATTGGACCAAGGAATGATGCAAAAAAACCTGACTGTCAAGACTTTACGAGATTCGCAAAAAAATATGCGGTGGTTTTCCGTGGCCTTGTTTTTTGTCAATGTCTTATTCCTGTCGTTAGGCGTTATTTTATTGATGTATGCACGGTTTCGCGGTTGGGATTTGGATAAATCGGGGATTACGGGCGATAAAATTTTTCCGCATATTGCCGTACAAACGGATTTGGGATTCGTCGCCGCACTTTTCTTTATCCTCGGATTGATTGCCGCCGCCTATTCCAGCGCCGACTCGTCGATGACCGCCATTACGACATCTTTCAGTATCGATATTTTGGATTTGGAAAAACGCTATCCCAAGGAAAAACAAAAGAGCGTTCGAAAAAAAGTACACATCGGAATTTCATTGCTTTTTATAGCCATTTTGATTCTGTACAGCAAGGTAATAACGGACAAAAGTATCATCAATTCCATTTTCAATTTTGCCAGTTACACCTACGGCCCGCTATTGGGATTATTCACCTTCGGATTGTTTACGCGCTTCCATCCGCGCCCTAAACTGATTCCTTTCGTGGTGATTTTGGCACCCGTTTTGACCTATTTTATTTCCGTCCTGCCGGAAAAATTACACTGGCAGTACCGTTTCGGATTTGAGTTGTTATTGGTCAATGCCGCCATAACGATGCTGGGATTATATCTTGTTTCCCTCGGATATCACAACGAGAAAAAATGAAGTTCTCCGTCATTATTGTCCATTATAATGCGCCCGAATTCCTGTGGCTGACTTTGGACAGCGTTACCAAGGCAGTCGAAGGGAAAAACGCTGAAATTATCGTAGCGGACAATGCATCGAAAAATTTCCCTGCGGACGATTTCAAAAAAGCTTTTCCCGGTGTACGATTTCTGATGTTCGAAAAAAATTCGGGCTTCGGACGTGCCAATAACGAAGCGGTTGCACAGGCACGCGGACAATATATTTTCCTGATCAATCCGGACGTTGTAGTTCCCGAAAATCTCTTCGACCGGCTTCTGCCCGATATGGAAAACCACCCCGAACGCGGCATAACAGGCATCCGTCTTTTCGACGGGCGCGGACAATTTTTGCCCGAGAGCAAACGGAATATTCCCGGTTTTCTCAATTCCTTTTTGAAATTATTCCCCGTTGTTCCTGTCAGGCTCATACCGTTTTTCAAACCTTATTATAACACCTCGATAAGCGCCGAATCCTCAGGTGAAAATCCTGTTTTCGTAGGTGCGTTTATGGGTTTTGAACGCGAAAAATTCATTAAAACCGGCGGCTTTGACACACGCTATTTTATGTACGGCGAAGATATCGATTTGTCATACACTTTTTTACGTAACGGCTGGAAAAATTTCTACCGGGGAGACATAGGCGCACTCCATTTCAAAGGAGAAAGCACCCCAAAAACAAAAAAATATCAAAAACATTTCGTCGAGGCCACGTTGCTTTTCCAAGAAAAGTATCATCCTTTTCTGTATCCCCTTGTCAAACCATTAATCAAAAGAATGTTTGCATTGAAATTCCGGAGAGAAACGAAACAATCTCCTAAAAACCGCAGGCGGAATTTACCCGTTTTCTATGCAGGCAAGCGGACGGATATTTTAAACAGGTTAAATGAATTGTACGAAAATATTACAGCAACAACCACACCGGAAAATATTCCTGAACCGGGGCTGATTATTTTCGATGCGGAAACCTTTTCATACGGCGAAATGCTGGATTTTATGTGGAATAACCGGGAAAAAGGCTATTACTACCGCTTTATTCCTCGACAGGCGGATTTCCTTTTGGGAAGCGATTCCGCCACGGGAAAAGGAGAGGTACGTTACTTTTCCGGCAAAAAGAAAAAGTGACTTCAAAAGAAGCCACTTACCTCGATGTGGAGTCGGAGGGACTCGAACCCTCGTCCAGAACAAGCGCTTGACAAGCTTTCTACATGCTTAGTCCGTGTTTCATTGTCGGCTCCGGACTGTCCACGGACAGACCATCCGAAGCTTAGCCTCTGCATTAACCCGCGCCGCTTAGAGACATCACGACGCTTGGGTTTGCTTTTATGAAGCCCCTTGACCGGACGCCGCAAACCAAGGCTTCCGAGGGACTTCCCGCCTTCCGGCCTTGCCGGAACGTGGCCTGATTCCTACTGTACTTCGGAATTAGGCAGCGAGAGCGAAGTTAGCTTCGCCATTTATCGGTTCGGGGCTTGATTTACGAGGGAACCCCAACCTCGGCATGCTTACACTTGTCAATGAACTTGCTGTCGAAACCAGTCGACCCCGTTTTTCCGGTTGCAAAAATAATACCAAAAATCCCCTTTGTCAAGATGTCAATTAAAAATCAAAATAAAAAATGGCATATTACTAAAAACCTTATATTTGTTGACTCATAAAAAATGAATTAATGAAAAAAATAATTTCTCTTCTGTTTTTATTCGTTTTTCTCAGCTTACAAGCCCAAATCAATCCATTTGACATAGGAGAAGCACAAAGAACATCGGGACAATCGGTTAACAGGATAAAACAAATCATTCAACGTGCGGATGCCTACTGGAATACGCATAACCGGCTTACACCGCATGCCGGCTTGAAACCTTACGAAACCTGGAAATATTTCTGGCAACCGTATGCCAACGGTAACGGAAATCCGCTGCAAGGCTATTTGCAAGCCTACC
>CAYUQW010000105.1:0-5576 GCA_964446985.1 uncultured Flavobacteriaceae bacterium | reverse complement strand
CTGAAAAAATATATCGACAACGCCGCCCCGACCGGCTATGAATACAACGGACAAAAAATCTGGATGGATTATCTCCGTCCGTATGCCGACGAATTTATCACCGATGCCTACGGAACGGCCGTGGCCGTGGTAAACCCCGAAGCGGATTTCAAAGTGGTTATCGAAGCCCACGCCGATGAAATTTCCTGGTATGTCAATTACATCACCGACAACGGCTTGATTTATGTCATTCGCAACGGCGGCTCGGACCATCAAATCGCGCCATCCAAAAAAGTGCATATCCATACCGATAACGGTATCGTCGAAGGGATTTTCGGTTGGCCGGCCATTCACACGCGCCATCACGGCAAAGAAGAATGCCCCAAGGTGGACAATATTTTCATCGATGTCGGAGCCAAGGACAAAAAGGAAGTGGAAAAAATGGGCATTCACGTCGGTTCGGTCATTACCTATCCCGACGAATTGTTTGTTCTGAACAAGAAAAATTACGTAGGCCGCGCATTGGATAACCGTATGGGCGGATTTATGATTGCGGAAGTACTGCGGCTTATCAGGGAAAACGATGTCAAATTGCCCTTCGGACTGTACGTTACCAATTCGGTGCAGGAAGAAATCGGTTTGCGCGGCGCCCAAATGATTACCGAAACCATCAAACCCGATATGGCTATTGTAACCGATGTTTGCCACGATACCACCACGCCGATGATCGATAAGAAAAAAGAAGGCGAAACGCAAATCGGCAAAGGCCCCGTGATTTCCTATGCGCCCGCCGTACATCACAAAGTGCGCGACTTGATTATCCGCACGGCCGAGAAAAACAAAATTCCTTTCCAACGCCTGGCCTCGTCGCGAAGCACGGGAACCGATACGGACGCTTTTGCCTACTCCAACGGCGGCGTTCCTTCCGCATTGATATCGCTTCCGCTACGGTATATGCACACAACCGTGGAAACGGTCAACAAAGATGACGTGGAAAACGTCATTCGCCTGATATATCTCACTTTGACGGAAATCGACCCGGAAAAAATCAACTTGTCTTATTTCGGATGAAAAACCGGAACAAACAAGGAAAACTCGTCATTTTCTCCGCCCCTTCCGCCAGCGGAAAAACATCCATTGTGCGGCAACTCATGACCTATCCCGAATTGAACCTGGCGTTTTCCGTTTCGGCCACGTCCCGCGCCAAACGTCCCGGCGAGCAAGACGGAGTGCATTACTATTTTCTGACACCCGGAGAATTCAGGCAACGCATTGACGAAGAGGCTTTTATCGAATGGGAGGAAGTCTATCCCGATCATTTCTACGGAACGCTCAAAAGCGAAGTCGAACGGCTGCTGGCGGAAGGGAAAAATGTTATTTTCGATATCGATGTCAAAGGCGGTATGAACATCAAACGGATGTATCCGCAGAAAACCTTATCCGTTTTTGTGGCCGTTCCCCGTTTGGACGAACTGGAAAAACGCTTGCGCTATCGCAATACCGAAAGCGAAGACAAAATCCGTTTGCGCTTGGCCAAAGCCCGGGAAGAAATGCAATACAGCCCGTATTTCGACGTGATTTTGGTCAATGACGATCTGGAAAAATCGGTGCGCGAAGCCTACGGTTTGGTCAAATCTTTCATCGATGGCAAATAAAAAAACCGGCCTTTTTTTCGGCAGCTTCAATCCGGTGCATACCGGCCATTTGATCCTGGCCAATTATTTTGCCGAACATACCGGTTTGGACGAAATTTGGTTTGTCGTCACACCGCAAAATCCGTTGAAAAAACGGAAAAACCTCCTGGCCGATCACCAAAGGCTCTATATGGTCCGGCTTGCCATTGAACCTTATCCGAAATTCAAAGTTTCCAAGGTGGAATTCGAACTGCAACCGCCGTATTACACCGTTAAAACCTTGTCGCAACTCAAAGACCGGTATCCGGATAAGGATTTTGTGCTACTTATGGGCGAAGATAATTTGGCTTCCTTGCCCAAATGGTATAATTACGAGGAAATTTTATCCGGGAACGAGATTTATGTTTACCCGCGCAGAGGTGCCGGGCCTTCTCCTTTGAAAACCCATCCTTCGGTGCATTTTTTCGAAGAAGCGCCGGTGGTTGAAATATCGGCATCACAAATACGCCGGGATATCAAAGCGGGAAAAAACGTGCGCCCTTTGCTCCCGTGCGAAGTTTTCGATTATCTGACGGAAATGAATTTTTATAAAAAATAAAATCAACATTGCTACCGTTTTTATTGTAGCAGATAAATTTTCAGCTTGGTGGAAAATCCCGATGCTTTTATAAAAAAATTGGAAAAGTTGACCGCCGTTCAAGCGGATGATCAGGCGAGCGAACGCAGGAAAATTTTACCCTACCGGGAAGAGTTGTTTCGCTTATATCCCGCTTTGAAATATCGACCCGCAGCCGTTTTGGCTTTGTTTTATCCGGACGATGAGCGGTGGAAAACCGTATTGATCGAACGGATTGTTTATGACGGCGTGCATTCGGGACAAATCGCTTTTCCCGGCGGCAAAAAGGATCAGGAGGACACCACCCTTGAAGCCACAGCCTTGCGCGAAGCGGAGGAAGAATTGGCGATTCCGCAAAGCGAAGTAAAAATCGTCAGAAGTTTGCAACCCGTTAAAATTCCCGTCAGCCGGTTTATCGTTCACCCTTTCATCGGTTATATGCCGCGGCGTCCGCATTTTGTGCCGCAGCCGGCGGAAGTAAAAAGTATCATCGAAATGCCGTTGGAAACACTGGTCAAAACACCTTGGCACAGAAAAACACGCCTGTTCAAAGGCAAGGAATGGCCCGTAATTTATCTGCCCTATAACGGTTACGAAATTTGGGGCGCCACGGCGATGGTCATTGCCGAAATCAGGGATTTGTTTCGCAAGCTGGAAGTTTTTTCGTAATTTCGTTTTTTGTCCGCTTACCGTTCTACGCGGTAAACGGCCTAAAATATACGAAGGATTATGTGGAAAAAGATTTTCAAAAAAGACCTTTTCGGCAATTTATATTTTCTGAAACACTTCCTGATTTTTTTGCTCGGAATTGTTTCACGAAGACGGTATCAGGGATTTAACGATTTGACTGTCAAAGGAATGGAAATCCTGCGTTTTCTCCCGAACGATCACGTTTTGTTTATTTCCAATCACCAGACCTATTTTGCCGATGTGGCCGCCATGCTTCATGTTTTCAATGCCGCACTCAACGGGGAAAACGATTTGAGTCGCCCTTGGAAATATCTGGCCAAACCTAAATTGGATATTTATTATGTCGCCGCCAAAGAGACGATGGAATCGGGCTTTTTGCCCAAAATTTTCAAGCTTACGGGCGCCATTACCGTGGAAAGGACCTGGCGGCATGCCGGAAAAGAAGTCAAACGTCCCGTAAAATTTTCCGACATTTCCAATATTGCCAAAGCCCTCAAAAGCGGATGGGTTATCACTTTCCCGCAAGGAACCACACGTCCTTTCAAACCCATTCGAAAGGGGACGGCGCATATCATCAAACAGAACAAACCCCTTGTCGTTCCTATTGTAATCGACGGATTCAGACGCTCGTTCGACCGGAAAGGATTGCAGATAAAGAAACGAGGCATCCGTCAAAAAATGACTATCAAACCGCCGTTGCCCATTGATTATGAAAACGACAGCATCGACGATATTGTGGAAAAAATCGCTATGGCCATCGAACAAATGCCGGGGATGAAACAAGGTAACCCGGACGATGAAACGGAAATTGTTTGGCAAATCAAAGCATAGGCAATGAAAATTATCTGTATCGGCAGGAATTATCGCAAGCATATCGAAGAACTCGGTAACGACATACCCGACGAACCGGTCGTCTTTCTCAAACCGGATACGGCGCTCGTCCCGAAAAACAACCCTTTGGTTTTGCCCGGCTTTTCAAAAGAAATCCACTACGAAACCGAAATCGTCTTGCGCATAAACCGCTTGGGAAAAGCGATTCCCGAACAGTTTGCTTCTCGGTATTACGATGCCGTAGGCTTGGGGTTGGATTTGACAGCACGTGATCTCCAAAAGCACCTGAAAAGCAAGGGGCTTCCTTGGGAAAAAGCCAAAGCATTTGACTTCTCGGCCCTGGTGAGCAAAGAATTTATCCCTGTCTCATACTTCAAGGATTTGTATGATATCCGTTTTCGCCTGGATATCAACGGCAAAACCGTCCAGAAAGGCAATACCGGAAATATGATTCACAATTTCGATGCATTGGTTGCTTACGTGTCACGTTTTTTCACGCTGCGCACGGGGGATCTGATTTTTACAGGAACACCCGAAGGGGTCGGCCCGTTACGTAAAAACGATATGTTGGAAGGCTACATCGAAGATAAATTAATGTTTAAAATCAATGTCAAATGAAAGCGGGAATTTTGAGTATCGGCGATGAAATCTTGATCGGTCAAATCGAAAATACCAACGCCACTTGGTTGGCCAAACAATTGACCGATGCGGGGATGGATGTCAACCGGATTTTGGTAACCGGCGATAACCCCCGAGACATCAAAGAAGGTTTGACCTATCTTTCTTCTCATACCGATTTTATTGTAGTAACCGGCGGATTGGGCCCTACGTCCGATGATCTCACCCGGGAAACCATAGCGGAATTTTTCGGCAAGAAATTGGTGTACAAACCGGAAATCGAAGCACATATACGTCGCTTGTTCGAACGTATGAATTATCCGTTTACCGAAAACAACCGCAGTCAGGCTTTGGTGCCTGAAGGAACGCATATCCTGTGGAATTACTACGGTACCGCTCCGGGAATGCTCCTGCGGAACAACGGAAAAACTTTTGTATTTCTGCCCGGTGTCCCTTTCGAAATGAAGCATATTTTCCTCGAAGAATTATTGCCTTATATCAAGGAACATTATCATTTGCCCGTATTGGTCAGAAAAACCGTGTCGGTATTCGGTATCGGCGAAAGCTTGTTGGCCGACCGCCTGAAAGATTGGGAAAAACAATTGCCTGAGGAACTGCATTTGGCCTATCTGCCCTCACCCAAAAGAATCCGTCTGCGCTTGCAAGCAAAAACGACCGAACCGGAAAAAATCAAAGCTTTAATCGACGAACAAATCGAAAAACTCAAACAAACCGTTCCGGATTTGACCGTCAGTGTGGAGCATCAGGATTTGGTCTATGACGTTCACCGCCTGATGAAACAAGCCGGCAAAACACTTTCCGTAGCCGAAAGCTGTACCGGCGGACACATTATGGCACGAATCGTTGATATTCCCGGTGCTTCTGCATTTCTTAAAGGAGGAATGGTTACGTATGCAACGGAAATAAAAGAAAAGGTCCTTCATGTCCCCAAGGAAATTATCGACAAACATTCGGTGGTCAGCATAGAAACGGCCAAGGCCATGGCTGAAAATATCCGTAAAATTTTCGATACGGATTTCGGCGTATCGGTAACGGGCAATGCCGGTCCGGAAAAAGGCGATTCCGATGCCGAATTGGGGACTTGTATTATCGGAATTGCTACCGCACAAGGAAGTTACGCACGGAAATTTCTTTTCGGCCAACCGCGCGAAAAAGCCATCCGACGAAGCGTTTCCAAGGCTTTTGAG
>CAYUQW010000104.1:4320-5648 GCA_964446985.1 uncultured Flavobacteriaceae bacterium | reverse complement strand
GGAAGTAGCGTTATGATAAACAGGCGGAATATTCGTTCCAAGGTTATGCAGGAAATTTATGCCATGGAAAGGGCGGGGGAGCAAGATTTGGAAAAATCCGCCAAAAGGTTATCAAAAAATTTGGAAAACATTTACGGTTTGTACTTGTCGTTGCTCGATTTGCTCGCTGAACTCAAACGAACCGAAGCCGAACTTATCGAGAAAAGAAAACAAAAATTTTTCAAAACCGAGGAGGACCTTCATCCCAATACGAAATTTATCGACAATATCGTTTTGAACAAATTGGAAAAAAACGAGATGCTGAAGGAATTGCTGAAGAAGTACCGCATCGAACACATTTGGAAAAACGAGCGGGAAATCGTGCGGTTTTTGCTGGATAAAATCAAACGAAGCAAGATTTACCGGAAATATATGGACAATCCCGGGCGGAGTTTTGACGAGGATAAACAATTTGTGCTGGATGTCTATAAAAATCTTATTGCGCCGGAAGAAAAACTTCATAAAGTTTTTGAAGACAAGGAAATCAATTGGGCCGATGATGTGGCCATTGCCAATACGATGGTGATGAAAACGCTGGATGAAATCCGGGAAGACGATACGCCGTACAAGCCTGTGCCGCCTTTGTATAAACAGGAAGATGACAGGCAATTTTCCAAGGAATTATTGTTACGCACCTGGCAGAATCGTGAAGAACTGGGTAAGTATATCAAGGAGAGGGTTATCAACTGGGATTATGATCGTATCTCCAATATCGACCGTATCTTGATGATGCTGGCTCTTGCCGAAATGTTGTATTTTCCCAATATTCCGCCGCGGGTGAGTATCAATGAATACGTGGAAATCGCCAAGGAGTTTTCGCAACCGCAAAGCAATGTGTTTATCAACGGTATTTTGGACCGTGTTTATAAGGATTTGCAAGCGGAAAACCGTATTCAAAAGACATCAACCGATAAAATATAAAAAATGAAAAAAATTGTTTTGTTATTATTTTCCTTGATTTTAATCTTAGCCGGATGCAATAATGATCCGTCAAAGAAGATTAATAAGGACAACCTTAAGAAAGCGCAACAAGAGATGGCGCAGATGAATAAATTTCCGAAAATGTCATTCAATACGGAACAAATCGATTTCGGACGGCACAAAGAGGGCGCCATACTCGATACCGTTTTTGTTTTCACCAATACGGGCGATGCGCCTTTGATTATTTCAAATGTGCGTAGTTCTTGTGGGTGTACCATTCCGCAATGGCCCAAGCATCCCATTCAGCCGGGCGAAACGGGAAAAATCAAGGTGCGGTTTAATTCCCACCACAAAAAAGGGCATAACAT
>CAYUQW010000104.1:0-4220 GCA_964446985.1 uncultured Flavobacteriaceae bacterium | reverse complement strand
GCCCATTCCCACGCCGCTTTTCTCGGTTGGCTTCACGCGGCTTTGGCGGTTTTGTTGGCCTATGTATTTTTTCCTGCCTTTTCCGAAGGCAAAACTTTCCGCAGGCTTTATTGGTTTTCGCAATTGACGGTTGCGGGATTGTTGATTTCTTTCCCGGTACAGGGTTACAAAACCTTTTCGATTATTTTTCTGTCCTTATTTTTGCTTGGCACTTATGTTTTTGCTTGGATTTACTTGAAAAAGAGCGAAAACGCCGAACGCTTCCCCGGGGCGTACCGGTTGGGAAAAAACGCCGTGTTTTTCCTGGTTCTTTCGTCTTTGAGCCCTTGGATGCTGGGACCGACGATGGTGATGTTGGGCAAAAAAAGTATTTGGTATAATCTGGATATCTATTTCTATCTGCATTTCCAATACAACGGTTGGTTTTTCCTGGCACTGTTGGCTTTGTTGGTCTATTTGTTCGAATGGAAAGGTTTCGTTTTCCCCGTGCGCAAAATCAAATTGATATCAAACCTGCTTTTCTGGGGCATATTGTTCGGTTATATCACCAATACCTTGTGGACACAGCCGCCGCTCGTTTTCAATATCGTTGCGATGATAAGCGTTTTTGCGGAAGGAGCGGGTTTGTGGTTGCTTTACCGGGAATTGAATCCGGAAGCCAGCCGTATTTTCGACCGGCCGTTTGACAAAACCTTATGGAAACTGATTTGGTTGGCCATAGGCGTTAAAATAATCTTGCAGTTTATGGCATCGTGTCCTTATTTTGCCCGCGTAACTTATCATACGCGCGATTTGATTATCGGTTATCTGCATTGGGTGATGCTCGGATTGTTCTCCACGGGAATTTTGTTTGTTGCCCGCCGGGTGAAGATGATGTATTTGGACAAAAAAAGTTTTATCCTGTTCTATGCGGGAATGCTTTTGATGGAATTTTTCATTTTTCTGCGCGGTACGGCCATTTGGCGTAAATGGAATTTGGATTGGCCTTTTCCGCTATTGATTTTTCTGGCAACTTTCGTGATGTTCATAGGCATTGTATTTATTGTTGTTCTATGGAAAAAAGAACCTACGGACACATAAAAATCCGTATGAAGCCGTCGCCCCGACGGGATACCTTGGCGGCTTTGTTGATGGACGAAGGCTTTTTGGGTTTTGAAGAAAGCGACGAAGGGTTGACCGGTTTTTTCGATAAGCAAAAAGCGGGCGAAGGTTGGAAAAAAATTTTACGCGATGCCGGCGTAACTTATGAAATTTTGCCCGATATCCGGGAGGAAAATTGGAACAGCCTGTGGGAATCGTCCATAAAACCCGTCGATTGGGAGAATGTATATATCAGGGCACACTTTCACGATCCGGCGCCCGAAGGAAAAATCGAAGTAATCATCGATCCGAAGATGAGTTTCGGCACCGGTTATCACGAAACCACCAAAGCTATGATTTCGTTGATGCAATCCGTGGATTTTAGCGGCAAGACCGTTATCGATATGGGCACGGGGACGGGCATTCTTGCCATTTTGGCGGAGAAATACGGTGCCAAGGAGGTTTTTGCCGTTGACAATGATGTTTGGGCATACGAAAATGCGTTGGAAAATGTGGCGGCCAACCTGTGCGGGAAAATCCGGGTTTTTCACGGAGATGCGGCTTTGCTGGATGGGTTTCCGGCGGCGGATGTGTTTTTGGCCAATATCAATAAAAATATCCTGTTGCGGGATATTCCCGCCTATTGCAAGGCTTCGAGAGGTCCGGTTTTGTTAAGCGGTTTTTACGAAACGGATTTGCCCGATATTGCGGAAGCTATGCGAAAGTGTAACAAAAAATTGGAGAAAAAAATCGTTTTGAACGACTGGGTTGGCGCGAAATTTGGTTAATTCATTTCGAAAAATTATTTTTGTTTAAATTGCACAATCAATTAAGTCTATGCAACACAAGCAATCTCCGCTGAAAAAAGACCTCCAAAAGAAGAAGAAAATCAGTCGTCTGGTTCTCTTCAACGATGATGTCAATACGTTCGATCACGTGATCGATTCCTTGATCATTTATTGCAACCACACCGAGGAACAAGCCGAGCAATGCGCTTGGATTACGCACCTGAAAGGCAAATGCACGGTCAAGGAAGGGGAATATGAGGAATTGAAAAGTATGGCAACCGCTCTTTCCGAAGAAGGATTGAGCATCGAAATTTATTAAGAAACCGTATGAAGCGTCGCTTTCTTTTTTTGTTTGTTATAATCTGGGCGGGTTTTTCGCTTGTTGCCCAGCAACCGAAAATTATAAAGCATACCGTCGAAGCGGGTGAAACCATTTATTCCATAGCGAGGAAATACCGCGTGACGCCATATAAACTGATGAAAAATAATCCCGGACTGGGTTCGACCATTAAGCCGGGGCAGGTGATTCTCATTCCCGTCGAAGAAGACCGGCGTTTGGATTCTCTCAAAGCGGGCGGGAATTATGTGGCGTTCAAATACCACACGGTGAAGGAAAACGAAACGGTTTTCAGTATTTCCAAGCAATACAGGACGACGGTCGAAGATATTGTCAAGGTTAACAAAATCGAAGATAACAATATCAAGTTGGGGCAAATCATTATCATTCCCATATTGCCCGATCCCGAACGGAAAATCGATACGACCCGTTATACTTTTTACTACGTAAAACCGAAAGAAGGCAAGTGGCGGGTTGCCTATGAGCACGGTATCACGGTGGAGGAATTGGAGCGGTTGAATCCCGAAATAAAAAATCAGCCCCTGAAAATCAATCAGAAATTGGTGGTGCCGAGAAACCGTGCCGTAACGGTTGACCGTGACGAAGAACACTTCCGTTATTACGAGGTAAAACCTTTGGAAACCATATTCAGTCTGACCAAACGTTTCAATATTTCCGAGGAAGACTTGATAAAATACAATCCGCAACTGACCGAAGGACTTAAAGCCGGTCAGATCCTGAAAATTCCCAAGCAAACGCCGGAGAACAAACGGCAGGAGAACGGAAAATTCTTTTTCCATAAGGTTCAACCTAAGGAAACCTTGTATTCGCTCACGAAAAAATTCAATATTTCCGCCGAGGACCTGATCAAATATAATCCGCAATTGAAGGACGGCTTGAAGGCCGGACAAATATTGCGTTTTCCCCGTCCCGATTTCACCATTGTTTTCGACCTGAACAGTCCGTTTTTCTTTCGCTTGGAACGCTTGCCGAGTCCCGGGGAATATACGACGAATCTGTTGAAAAACCTGAAGAAAGACCGGACCTATAAAGTGGCCGTCTTGTTGCCGTTGAATGTCAAAAAATCGGATACCGTTTCCGGCAAATCCTGTCCGGTTCTGTACAAAAACAAAATCCTGAGTTATTATGCCGGTATCCGGATGGCCATCGATTCGTTGAAAAATCTCGGACTGGATATCCGTTATGATGTTTTCGATACGCAAGCTTCACCTTATGTAACCGATAAGATATTGACAAACAACGATTTGACGGATTACGATTTCGTTCTCGGTCCGGTGTATCCCAAAGTAATCGACAAAGCGCTGACGGCTTTGGAGCCTTTCAATACACCGTTGGCCGTGCCGATGTATCCCGGGCGTAACAGCAATGTTTTGATCAATACGCTGACCGATTCCGTGTCGATGGCGCAGCATATCGTTTCCTATATCAATCAGGCCAAGACCGATGACAATATCGTGATAATCACCGATGAAAACGCCCGGACGACAGCCGACAGTTTGGCGGTTTCCGTCGGCAGTTTGAACAGGATCGAAGCGCGTAAATCCAAACACGGATTTTGGATTAAGGACACCGATTTGCAAAAACAACTCAAAAAAGGGAAAAACAATATTTTGATTATGGCAACGGACGATTATTCGCTGATTGCCAATGTTTTGTCGCTCGCCGAAGGCTTCTCCGACAAATATCCGATCGATATGTATATGTTGGAGGACAAGCATTTCATCCAAAAATTGGATATCAAAAAAATGGCGGCGGTGCATTTTACCTTCCCTTCGCGGGATCTGAAAATCCCCGATCCGAGACTGACCAAAGCGGTGATGGATAAATACGGATTTTATCCGGATAATACGTTTATCAACGGCTACGACACCACCTTCGATTTGTTCTTGCGCCTGGCCAATGCCGATAATCTTTTCGACGGCTTGAAAAAATTCGGTAAAACGAAGGAAACGTCGCGGATTTATTTGTACGGATTTACGCCCGGAAAAGGTTTC
>CAYUQW010000103.1:0-5711 GCA_964446985.1 uncultured Flavobacteriaceae bacterium | reverse complement strand
CTCGTGAAAGATTTCAAGGCCGGGGAACCGCTTTATTTCCTGCATACCGCCTGCGAAGACAAACACCGCGGAAAAGACGGCATCAGCAAAACCTGGCCCGATGTCGATCTCAAAGCCGTTATCTTCTATCATAAAAAATAAATGTTGATGCCCAAATTTCATTTTATTGCCGTCGGGGGAAGCGCCATGCACAATTTGGCGCTGACTTTGGCCGATAAAGGTTACCGTATCACGGGAAGTGACGATGTGATTTACGAACCCTCCTATTCCCGCTTGAAAAAAGCCGGTATCCTGCCCGAAAAATTCGGATGGTTTCCCGAAAAAATCACACCTGACCTCGACGGTATTATCGTCGGTATGCATGCCAAACCGGATAATCCGGAATTGAAAAAAGCCTTGGAACTCGGACTTCCTGTCTATTCCTATCCCGAATTTCTCTACCGGGAAGCGGCAAACAAAAAACGTGTGGTGATTGCCGGATCGCACGGTAAAACTACAACAACGGCGGCCCTCATTCATGTCCTTGACAAAAACGGTCTTCATCCCGATTTTATGGTCGGTTCCCTGTTGGAAGGTTTCGATCGTATGGTCAGAATTACCGGTTCGGCCGACACGTTTATCTTCGAAGGAGACGAATATCCGACTTCTCCCTTGGATCCGCGACCCAAATTTTTACATTACAAGCCGCATATCGCCGTCATCACCGGCATTGCCTTGGACCATATCAACGTGTTTAAAACCTGGGAAGATTATATCCGCCAATTCGAATTGTTCATTGACACCATCGAACCCGGCGGAACGCTCATCTATTTCGAAGAAGACGATAACCTGAAAAAATTGGCAGGTAAACGCTCCGATATCCGCTATATCCCCTACGGTACGCCGGATTACGAAGTCAAAGACAAGCGCTTTTTCCTCATCGACAGGAAAACAGGCGAAAAGATTCCTTTGAAGATTTTTGGCAAACACAATATGCAAAATCTCGAAGCGGTGCGTTTATTAGCACAGGAAACCGGGATTGATGACACACGCTTTTATGATGCCGTAAAAGACTTCTCGGGCGCTTCATTACGCTTGCAAAAACTTGTAGATTCTGACAGTTGGACCCTTATACGCGATTTCGCCCATGCCGCTTCCAAGGTGCGCGCTTCCGTAGCGGCTGTGCGTGAATTGTATCCCGACAGAAAATTGCTGGCGGTGCAGGAATTACACACCTACAGCAGCCTGAACAAAGACTATCTGCCCGAATATGCCCATGCCTTGGATCCCGCCGACGAAGCGGTTATTTTCTACGATCCGGAGGCATTACGCATAAAAAACCGCGAACCTATCGAACCCGATTTCATTCGCCGGGCTTATAAAAGGGAGGATTTGAAAATTTTCACCGATGCCGAAAGCTTCAAAAATTTCCTCTACGACAAAGAAAAACAAGGCTCCGTATGGCTGCTGATGAGTTCGGGCAATTTGGGCGGACTGGACATCGAAAAATTAATTTCCGGCTATGGCCATTAAAGATTGGCACGAAAGCGAACGCCCGCGTGAAAAGGCGCTCCGGTCAGGTGTCAGGGAATTAAGCCTGGCGGAATTGCTGGCCATTTTGCTCGGATCGGGATCGCAGGACGAATCCGCCGTCGAATTGGCCGCTAAAATTTTACGCCGCGTCGATTTTGATTTGAGCCGGTTGGAAAAAATGAGTTTGGAAGAATTGCAATCCTTCAAAGGTATAGGTCCCGCCAAAGCGGTTACCCTGGCAACCGCCTTTGAATTCGGTAGGAGACGTGCCGCCGTTTCGGGAGAAAGCCGACCGAAAATCACCTCGCCGGACGAAGCATACAGATTGTTCAGACCCCACCTGGAAAACCTTGACCACGAAGAATTTTGGATTATGATGCTCAGGAAAGGACGTGTCATCGGTCTTGAAAAAATTTCCGAAGGCGGATTGGATTTTTCACAAATCGATATGCGGTTACTGTGGCAAAAAATTCTCAACAATAAAGCCACCGAAATCATCATCGCCCATAATCATCCTTCGGGAAATCCGGAACCAAGCCCTTCCGATTTGAAAATCACCGAAAAAATCAAAGAAACCGGTGAATTGATGAACATCCGTTTGCTCGATCATCTTATCATAACCGCAGGCAATTACCGGTCAATTATGCACCAATGAAAAAAGGGATTTTGATACTTTTCATGCTTATCGCTTCCTGTCAACAAGCAGGAGAAACAAAACCTTTTCGTAAAAATTTCACCCCTGAAGAATTAAAACTCATGCGGCTTAGTCGCAACATTATCCGGCAAGCTTATTTTGCGGTTTTGGTCACGCACGCGAATGAAAAAGAGATGCGAACCCGGATTATGGAACCCTTTCCGCCCGACAGCACCTTCACCGTTTGGTTCGGCACCAACAGAAAAAGCCGTAAAGTAAAGGAAATAAGGAAAAATCCATACGTCAGTGTCTTCTATTTCGATCGCAATGCCCCGGCCTATGTGAGTTTATACGGAATTGCCAAAATAATTGACGATCCCGTTTCCAAACAAAAATATTGGCGTAAGGCATGGGCGAATTTTTATCCCGACAGAAAAAATTACGTGTTGATTAAATTCGTTCCCTACCGCATCGAAATGATTGCCCCTTCGCAGGGATTGCCCGGCGATTCCGTTACTTGGCGACCTTATACCGTCATTTTGCGAAAATAATTATCCGCCATGAAACAAAAATTCTTCGTTTTATTTCTCCTACCGGTTTTATTATTGCAGGCGCAATTCAATCACCATCATTTCGATATACTTCATGCAGACTATACCATCGATATTTACCCGGAAAAATATACCGTTCAAGGCATGGCAGAATATCAGATCAAAGTTTCGGATAAAACCGACAGCCTTATGTTCGATGCGGCCGGAAACATGCATATCAAGCGGATCAAAATCAACGGCAGGAAAGTACGATTCCATTTGACCGGAGGGAAGATCGTTTTACATAAGCACCTGAAAAAAAATCACTCATATAAAGTTTGTTTCAAATGGCAAGTCTCCCCGTCACAAGCCATGTATTTCCCCGGATGGCAAACCGGCGGACGAAAACAGGTTTGGACACAGGGACAAGGTAAAAACAACAGCCATTGGATGCCCGTCATCGATGATGAAAACGAAAAATTTTCCTGGACGATGAAAATCGGTTTTCCCGATAAATTCGAAGTGATTTCCAACGGCGAATTGATCAGAAAAGAGCCATCGGGAAAAGGACGAACATATTGGTTTTACAAACAGGATAAACCCGCTTCCGCTTATTTAATCTTTATAGGAGCGGGAAAATACAAATTCTTAAAAAACAAAGGAGGAATTAATCATATTCCCATCCTTAATTACCTCTACGCCGACGACAGTTTAAGCACGCCGACATACCGTCATTTCAACAAGATTTTTTCTTATATCGAAAAATTTACCGGTGTCCCCTACCCTTGGAATATCTATCGTCAATTGCCTATCCGCGATTTTTTCTATGGCGGCATGGAAAACCTTACAGCCGTGACTTTCACGGACCAAATTTTATCCGACAGCATTTCCTTGAACGATTACAATCCCGACAATGTGCTGGCACACGAACTGGCCCACCACTGGTTCGGGGATTATGTTACCGAAACCGGCCCGAAGCATCATTGGATACACGAAAGTTTCGCCACCTTTTTGGCAAGGGAAGCGGAAAAAACCATCTACGGCAAAAATTATTATGACTGGAAAAATCATATTGAGAAGAAACGAATTATCAGTGCCTTCCGTCACGGCGATACCGTCCCGTTGCTCAACGGTAAAGCAAGCAGTTTGACCTTTTACCAAAAAGGCGCGGCTATCCTGCGAATGATGCGAAACAAATTGGGCGCCGAAAAATTCCGTAAAGTCTTGCAAGATTTCCTGACCCGTCATGCCTACGGGAATGTCAATACATCCGATTTCAAAGCTTCGCTTTACCGGATAACCGGCGACAGTTTAAACGGATTCTTCCGGCGTTGGTTCGAAACGGCAGAAATCCCCTCCTACAATATTTCCATAAGTAACGACAGCCTCATTCTCACGGGAACGGCACACAATCCGCCATTGCGTATTCGTTTGTATTACACCGGCGGCCGCTATATCGACATGCAATTCGACGGACCGCAAAAATTACCTCGATTCCGGGATTTCATCGGTTATATTCCCGATCCCGGCGATGCGCATTTATATGATATTCAATGGGAAATCGATACGACAAAAATTAAGACCTTATTAGACATCCCCAAATCTTTTATCGACCAATACCGATTATTGGAAAAAATTCCTGAGGAATACGTCGTGAATCATTTCAAATATTTTGCAGGTATCCTGCGTGGAGATACTTATTTTCCCGTTCATACGCTTATAGCCCGAAAATTACGCAAGGCAAGTGACAGTCTCCGCTTGCAAGCAAGTTTGATTTTGCTACGAAAAGGGCTTATGGAAAGACAACAAGCGGCTTTCCTGGTCGGGAAAATTCCGGAAAAGTATAAGGTGACCTTCGAAACCTTATTGAATGATTCGTCCTATGTGACCCGCGAAACGGCCTTGGAAAAATTATGGTTCAATTTCCCGGCGGAACGCGCCGCTTTTTTGGACAAAACCGCACACATAACGGGGGATAACAGCCGGCATTTCCGGATGACATGGTTGATTCTGGCCTTGAATACACGCAACTACGGAACGGCAAACGGCGGCAAGAAGAAATTTTTGGACGAACTCATTGATTACGCCTCTCCTGCATGGCCCGTACAAGTTCGCCGGAATGCTTTCGATTGGATCGAACGTTTGCAAATCAAAACACCGGAAGTCAAGCAATATCTCGATCAGGCAAGCACCTATTTCCATCCCGGACTGGCACGACAAGCCCGCAGAATACGCAAAAAATTATATGGTAATTAAATCCGCGATTCCCTCAATAATCGCCATTTGGAAGGAATGTGCCGGAATGAAATTTTTCCTTTTCTCCATAAGAAAAACATAAGCTTAAAAAAATACGGATAGACCAACGGCCCGTAAAACATCCGGATAACCGCCAAACGGGCACGTATATTATCGTCCCTTTCCAGAAAATAACTGGATGTCTCTCCCCGATGCATGACCACGGGACTGCCACCGGCATACAAAGGCAAAATACCCTTGCGCTTCAATGTTTTCAATAGCACATAATTTTCGGCATCGGGAAAACCGGCACCCAAACCGAAACGTTCGTCAAAGCGTATGTCATTGCTATTGATAAATGAGCGCTTAAAGGAAATCTGGGGTGAAAAAATCTTGTCCACACGTCTCATCCGGTAAGGACGGCTTCGATGTTTTCCGAAAAAACGTCCTTTTTCGTCCGTCATGGGAAAAATAATGATATCGTCCGGAAAAGTTTGATGGGTTTTTTTTATGCTATCCGAAAAGCCGGGAAGAAATTCGACGTCATCATCAGCCAGATACAGAATATCGCCCTTGGCATTTTCCAGTGCCGTATTTCTACTGCGCGAAAGACCTTTACCTTCAAGATTGATAATACGAATACGATCATCAGCCATGGATTCGGGAATGCGTTTGCCATCAACGGATTGATTGACAATCAAAACAGAGGCTTCCTCCAAACCGCCGGGAAAGACGGACGATAAAAAACCGGTATCGGTACGTTCGGTCGTGGCAATAAGAATTTCCAGTTCGGGTTGCAT
>CAYUQW010000102.1:0-5820 GCA_964446985.1 uncultured Flavobacteriaceae bacterium | reverse complement strand
TTGACCGTTATGAAATACCGGATTGAACACGACACATTGGGGGAAGTAAAAGTTCCCGCCGATAAATATTGGGGAGCACAAACCGAACGCTCACGCCAAAATTTCCGTATCGGACCGCCGGCTTCCATGCCGCGTGAAATTATCGATGCTTTTGCCATATTGAAGAAAGCGGCGGCCTATGCCAATCACGATTTGGGGGTTTTGTCCAAGGAAAAACGGGATTTGATTGCCCGCGTAGCCGACGAAATTCTCGAAGGAAAACTCTATGATCAATTTCCGCTGGTGGTATGGCAAACGGGCTCGGGAACGCAATCGAATATGAATGTCAATGAAGTGATTGCCAACCGCGCACACGTTTTGCAAGGCCATAAACTCGGCGAAGGTAAACGATTTTTACATCCGAATGACGATGTGAACAAATCGCAATCGTCCAACGACACTTTTCCTACGGCTATGCATATTGCCTTATATAAGAAAATCGTCGAAAAAACCATTCCGGCATTGGAAAAATTACGTGATGCCTTGGCGGAAAAATCGCGGGAATTTATGCATATCGTCAAGATAGGACGGACGCATTTTATGGATGCCACGCCTTTGACACTCGGACAGGAATTCTCGGGCTATGTCTCGCAGATTGATCACGGCATACGTGCATTGAGGAATACGCTCGAACATTTACGGGAATTGGCGCTTGGCGGCACGGCCGTGGGAACCGGTATCAACACCCCGGAAGGATATGCCGAAAAGGTGGCGGAATATATCGCCCAATTTACGGGACTTCCCTTCAAAACGGCCGAAAACAAATTCGAAGCTTTGGCCGCGCATGATGCCATTGTTGAAACACACGGTGCTTTGAAACAAATAGCCGTTTCTCTCAACAAAATAGCCAATGATATCCGTATGTTGGCTTCGGGACCGCGATCGGGTATAGGTGAAATTATTATACCCGCCAATGAGCCCGGTAGCAGCATTATGCCCGGAAAAGTCAATCCGACACAAGTGGAAGCTTTGACAATGGTTTGCGCACAAGTGATGGGCAATGATGTTGCAATTTCCGTAGGAGGAATGCAAGGACAATTCGAATTGAACGTTTTCAAACCGATGATGATCAAAAATGCCCTGGAAAGTGCCGGTTTACTGGCGGATGCGGCCGTTTCGTTTACGGATAAATTGGTAGTGGGTATCAAACCTAATCTTGAGCGTATCAAACAATTGGTGGATAACTCGTTGATGTTGGTGACGGCATTGAATCCGGTGATCGGATACGAAAAAGCCGCCGAAATCGCCAAAAAAGCCTATAAGGAAAATACCTCCTTGAAAGAAGCGGCTCTGGCGCTCGGCTATTTGACCGAGGAGGAATTTGACAAATATGTCCGTCCGGAAAAAATGGTAGGAAAAATCGATTAAAATCTAAGGAATGAAGTATGTACAATTTTTAATTTTACCCGGAATTCTGTTGTCTTGGCTGTTATCGGTTTTTCTTAAACCGAATCCGGAGACGATAACTCGTCCTTCACGTCTGGGGATGGTTGCATTATCACCGGCACAGGAAAATTTATTGAAAATACGTTGTTATGTTTGTCATACGGAAAAACCGGGTGAGGTTCCCGAAAACCAAATGAAAGCTCCGCCGATGTGGGGTGTGCGTATGCATTATATCCGACGGTATCCCGATAAAACGGTTTTTGTTCAACGCATAAAAGAGTGGGTAAAACATCCCGAGAAATCCAAATCGCTTATGCCGGGGGCAATCAAACGTTTCGGATTAATGCCGGCTTTGCCTTATCCCGATGAAGAACTAACCCGGATAGCCGAAGCGATTTATCATCTGCCGAAACCTTCATTGATGCAACGACACAGATGCGGAGGCGGCAGGTGTGGCAGAGGAAAATGAAGAAACTTTCCTAATTTTGCCAAAATATTTCATTGAAGACCGATTATTCGCAACATCCTTTTGTCACGGAGTTTATCCGGAAATGGAAAAATTCCGTGGCTTTCTCTTTATTCTTGCCGGAAAATTCGGCGCGGGCATTCTTTGTCGCCGGGTTGGTCAAACGGCTTTCTTCCGCTTTTTTGTTTATCGAAAAAGATAAGGAATCCGCATCGGCATTGTATTCGGATTTCTTAAATCTTAATCCCGGTTTCCCGGTTGTTTATCTGCCTGCTTCATTTGATTTTATTAATAATCCGGAAAAGAAAAATCCCGAAAACCTTCGTCATCGTTCCGTAGCCGTACAACAACTGTATCGTTTGCAAAAACCGGTTTTGATTGTTACTTATCCCTCCGCATTTCTTGAAAAATTGCCTTCGGAAAAATATCTGCAAGAAAATTCCATGACATTATTAGCCGGCGATGCGGTGGATTTGGAATTTCTCAACGAATGGCTTTTTTCTTATGATTACGAAAAAACGGATATCGTTACGCATCCGGGAGAATTTGCCCGTTCGGGCGGTATTCTCGATGTGTATCCGTTCGGTGCGGAAGCACCTTTTCGTATCGAATTTGACGATGACCGTGTGGAACGAATACGCGTTTTTGATGTCGAAACGCAATTGACAACGAAAAAAGCGGATAAAATGATGATTACACCGCGGCCCGATAACGATTCGGCAATGGTCCCGTTGACGGATGTTTTACCCGCAGACACGCTTATTTATACCGATTCGGTCGATTACCTGAGCGGATTATCCGCCGGTTTGACGCGTGAAACACATATCGTCCGGAATATCCATACGGATTTCTCTCCGGAAGATTTAAAGCCCTTTAAAATACTATCGCCTTCCGTCAAAACCGGAACGGTTTACCGGCCTGATTTTCCCGGTTTGTCCTTGCCAGAACGTCAATTTTCCGCTTTTCTCCAATCCGTAAAATCCGATTTGGAACAAGGTTATAAAATTATCATTGCTACTGAAAATACGGAACAAGCCAATCGTTTTAATAAAATCTTTTCGGAACTGGATTTATCGCCGGTTCCCGAAATTATTCAAGCACGATTCCACAAGGGTTTTAAAGATCCCGTCCTGAAACAGGCGCTTTATCCCGATCACGAAATTTTCGGGCGTCCTCTCCGGAAACCTGTGACCAAGGAGAACCGGAAAAAACAGGAATTGGTGTTGCGTGAATTTCACGAATGGCAAAAAGGCGATTATATCGTTCATGCCGATTACGGGGTGGGAATTTACGAAGGGTTGGTCAAAATCAAACGCAACGGCGGATTGCAAGAGGTGATCAAATTGCGTTACAAAGGCGATGATATTTTGTATGTCGGTGTTCACGCGCTGCATAAATTATCCAAATACCGGGCGAGTGAAGGAAAAAAGCCGGCCTTGCATAAAATAGGCTCGGGAATATGGCAAAAAACCAAGCAAAAAACCAAGCGTAAACTCAAAAAACTCAGTTTTGATTTACTGAAACTTTATGCCCGGCGCAAGAGTCAAAAAGGCTTTGCATACGGCCCCGATTCGGTGATGCAATACGAATTGGAATCCTCCTTTATGTACGAAGATACGCCCGATCAAGCCGAGGCCGTGCGTGCCGTCAAAAGGGATATGGAAAGCGACAGCCCGATGGACCGCCTGGTATGCGGTGATGTCGGTTTCGGGAAGACGGAAGTGGCCGTCCGGGCGGCTTTTAAAGCGGCGGATAACGGCAAACAGGTGTTGGTGCTTGTCCCTACGACGGTTTTGGCCTATCAACATTACCGGACTTTTTCCGACAGATTAAAGGATTTTCCCGTCACGGTTGATTATCTGAACCGATTCAGAACCGCCAAAGAACGAACAAGGATTTTGACCGAACTTGCACAGGGGAAAATCGATATCATTATCGGAACACACGCTTTGGTCAATGATAAAGTCAGATTCAAAGACTTGGGATTGTTGATTATCGATGAAGAACAAAAATTCGGCGTACAAGTAAAGGAAAAGATTAAGAATTTGAAGCAAAACATTGATGTTCTTACGCTTACGGCAACGCCTATTCCGCGAACATTGCAGTTTTCTTTGATGGGCGAACGGGATTTGTCATTGATCAACACACCGCCGCCCAACCGTTTTCCCATTGAAACACGCGTCATCGGTTTCGACAAGGAAATTATCCGTGAAGCCGTTGAGAAGGAATTGCGTCGCGGCGGCCAGGTTTTTTTCGTGCATAACCGCATCAGGGATATCGAAGAAATAGGCCGTTTATTGAAACATTTGGTCCCCGATGCCGCCATAGCCATTGCACACGGCAAGACCAAAGGAAAAGAATTGGAAAAAATTATGCTCGATTTTTCCCAAGGGAAATACGATATATTGCTCTCCACGGCCATTATCGAAAACGGACTGGATGTCCCCAATGCCAATACGATTATTGTTCACAATGCCCACCAATTCGGTATGGCCGATTTGCACCAGTTGCGCGGCAGAGTGGGGCGGTCCAACCGTAAAGCCTATTGTTATTTTGTCGTTCCTTCCTTCGAAACCTTGACGGATGAAGCTCGCAAACGAATGCGTGTGCTCGAAATGTACACCGCCTTGGGAAGCGGATTTGAAATTGCCATGAAGGACTTGGAAATTCGCGGGGCGGGGGATTTGTTGGGCGCCGAACAAAGCGGATTTATCAATGATTTGGGCTTTGAGTTGTATAGCAAAATCTTACGTGAAGCCGTGGAAGAAGTCAAAGAAGAAGCTTTCAAAGACATTTTTGCATCGGAAAAAAAAGACACCCCCCTGCAAGATACGCAGTGGCAAACGGACAAAGAATGGCTAATTCCGGATGCCTATATGCCGGCGGCCAAAGAACGTTTGTATTTTTATCGCCGGTTGAATAATGCCAAAAACGAGGAGGAATTGGAGAAAATACGTTTGGAGATGATCGATCGCTTCGGGAAAATGCCGGAACAGACAAAAAATTTGATAATGGCCATCAGTTTACGGATGTTAGCCGCCAAAACCGGGTTTGAAAAAATCGTATGGAAAAAAGATAAATTCCGTTTGGAACCCGCCTACCGTTTCTTTGCCGGGAACCCGGAGAAAATGAACCGCCTGCTACAATTTTTACAAGAGAATCCGGGAGATTTCCGCATGCAACCTTCGGGTGATTCGTTTGTTTTGACCGCAGAAGGTATTCATGATTTGGAAACGATTTTCCGTATATTAAAAAAACTCTATGATTCCCTTTATTGAACCGTACGAACCGCTTCCGGATCCGGCGCAGTCCGACGGCGATATTGTGGCATACGGGTTTGATTTGAGTGTTGACCGGTTGTTGGAAGCCTATTCCAAAGGTATTTTCCCGTGGTACGATGTCGATTCCCCTGTCTTATGGTGGTCTCCCGATCCGCGTATGGTTTTGTTCCCTCATAAAATTCGTATCAATAAAAGCCTTCGAAATTGGTTGCGAAAAGTGAAGGATTACAAAGTTACCCGGAACCGCGCTTTTGAAGAGGTAATCAATCATTGTGCGCATATACCGAGAAAAGGCCAGGACGGAACTTGGCTACACCAGGAAATGATTGATGCTTATACCGGATTGCACCGGAAAGGTTTTGCCGTATCGTATGAAGTGTGGAATGATTCCGGAAAATTAGTCGGCGGATTATACGGCGTGGATATCGGGAACGGTGTTTTTTCGGGAGAAAGCATGTTTTCGCTCGAAACGAATGCGTCGAAATTAGCTTTGATTCATTTGTGTCGAACAGCCGGGGATTACGGGTACAAAATCATTGATGCACAAGAACATACGCCTTATCTTGAGTCGATGGGCGGAGAACTTATTCCCCGGGAAGTTTTTTTAAAATATGTTAGGGGCGAACTTTAAAAACGCATCGTTACGGC